>JADBWH010000037.1 GCA_020404105.1 Pseudanabaena sp. M53BS1SP1A06MG
GGTGGTTAGTTGTTTCAGAATTCCTCCTTCTCCGAATAGGTCGGGTGGTGTTTTACATTCTTGCAGCAATTCGTCTAGCAATTCTTTGCGGATATTCATCGGTTTTATTGTTGGTAATTGTGTGTCTTGATCATCTCTCTATATATCCCAGACTTTACACACTTTAATTTACACTCTCTTGCTTTCACTACGGGGCTTTCACTCCCTCACGATTTAACAGACCAGTGCCACTTTCCACCCATGACTGCTTAGCCGTATCGCTTCGGCTCTTTGCTTGACTCGTTTTCCTGTTGCTTCTCTTTGGCTGATTTCCAGCAGCCTTTTGTCTTCTTCTAGACTCAGTTTTACTTTGAGCGCGGCTGGCATATTTTGGGCAATTACTGAACTTTTTTATCTTAACTTTTCTTTGGTCTACCCACTTATAACTTCTTACACGCATCAAGCCAACATTACAAGAAAAATATCGTCTTTTTAGCTAAACACTTAATTCGAGTTCGTAAAGTTATGGGAGGGTTGCTATACTATTGCCTTGGTTTGTAAAAAGAGACTAAGTAAATACATGGCAGCGATTGGCATCATGACTGCTCAGGTGCGTCCCGAACGTGAGATCGGACAAATCCATGTTTATGACGGAACAGGCAAAGGCAAATCACAGGCGGCTCTCGGCGTAGTTCTGCGATCGCTTGGTTTAGGGATGTCCGACAACTCACCCTTTGGCACAAGAATTTTGCTATTGCGCTTTCTTAAAGGCTCCGAGCGTGAATATTCCGAAGATGCTGCAATTTCTGCCTTACAGCAGGGATTTCCTCACTTAATTGATCATGTTCGTACTGGTCGCGCTGAGTTTTTTGATGCCAAGCATGTTACACCATTTGATCGCCAAGAAGCCGAACGCGGTTGGGCGATCGCCAAAGGGGCAATGGCTTCAGGATTATATTCTGTAGTCGTCCTCGATGAAATTAATCCTGTACTCGACTTAGGCTTAATTCCTGCCGATCGCGTTGTTAAGGATTTAAAAAGTAAACCACCACATTTAGAAGTGATCTGTACAGGACGTGGTGCACCCCAAGCCTTAATTGATATCGCCGACCTCCACTCGGAAATGCGCTCACACGATGATGCTCATGCTGAGAAATATGATGTCACAGGCATTGAGATTTATACGGGGGCAGGCAAAGGAAAAAGTACTTCGGCATTAGGTCGATCTCTAAAAGCGATCGGTACTGGCATCAGTCGCGATTTATCCCATCGAGTCCTAATTATGCAATGGCTTAAGGGTGGTACAGGCTATACTGAAGACGCGGCGATCGCTGCCCTCAAGCGTGGCTATCCCCATGTAATAGACCATCAGCGCTGTGGACGTGATGCGATTGTTTGGCGTGGTCAACAGCAAGAAATCGACTGCATCGAAGCGCAGCGGGGTTGGGAAATTGCTCAAGCAGCGATCGCTTCAGGACTTTATAAAACAATCATCCTTGATGAACTCAATCCTACCGTCGATCTCGAATTATTACCCGTAGAGCCAATCTGCCAAGCGTTACTTAAAAAATCTCGTGATACTGAAGTAATCATCACAGGACGTTGTTTCAACAACCCCGCCTACTTTGATCTCGCATCTGTCCATTCCGAAATGGTCTGCCACAAACATTACGCCGAAAAGGGGGTCGATCTTAAGCGTGGTGTAGATTTTTAACAAAAAAGACTCACATTAAACTTAAGAGGGTAAACACAGCTTAACTCTGAATAATTTGTTGAGTCCTATGCACTGCTGCAATCAAGATATTTGCCGCACGATCAATTTCTACATCTGTTGAGAATTTGTCAAAGCTAATTCGTAAGGCTCCTTCAATAAGATTTTTGGGTAGGTTAATAGCTTGCAAAACAGGAGAAGCAGCTTCAACGACTGATGCACACTTAAATCTAAGATTACAACTATTAAGAACAAGCAATTATTTGTTTTGTTGAACGAGCTAAAGTCTGCTCTGGTGAAACTCTATGGAGATAGATTATTTTCGTTGATTCTTTTTGGTTCTCATGCAAAAGGAGAGGCAACTTCTGAATCAGATATTGATGTGATGGTAGTTTTGGCAGAATACATAAACCTGATCGCCTCTTATCAAGTATGTTAATCTAACTGATGTTACGTGGAAGTTTCTAAGACCCTCACCCCTAGCCCCTCTCCCATTAAGGGAGATGGGAACAAGAAATTAGTCTAGCTCCCCCTCTCCCATCAAGGGAGAGGGGGCAGGGGGGTGAAGGTGATATTTGTTCCACGTAACATCAGAATCTAAGTTAGATTAATGATTTAAGCAAAGGTAAAGTATGGATACTTTAGCGAAAACATTAAATGTAAGATTAGCCAAATGGCAACCAGATGTTGCTGATTTGGCGAGACAGTTCATTTTGGAAATAATTGATTTAGCTGATCGGGATGCGTTAGATATTTTGCGATCGCGTTCTGTGGAACAAGAGATATTGGATTTGCTGGATGAATATTAAACAGGGTGAAGTTTAGTTAGCAGATTTAGGGATAGCTGCAAAGACTCGTCCTGTTGTTATTGTGTCTAGTTATGACGCAAATCCTCCAAGAGTTTTAGTGATTTATGTTCCGCTAACGACTCAGTATAGAAATAGTGAGTATGAAGTTGTACTTCCTAACTTGAAGTTTCTCAATCCATCATCCATAGCTAATGTTCAGGGAATTGCTTCTATTCCTACTGCAAGATTAGAACGCAAGTTGGGAGATTTGCCAAGTGATGTAATGTTACAAATCAAGCAAGCGATTATCTTCGCAATGGATTTAAGTTTGTAAGGTAGCGATCGCCCCTCACCACCCATAAAACCCAATCACCTAAATCTCCACATCAACCAGCGATCATCAAACACTATTTCTGATTATAATGAATATAAATATTGTGGGCAAAATGTATGATTTCTGCTACTTTATCGCCTAGCCTATCACCTACAGAATATCTAGAGTGGGAAGTAACACAAGAAGGTAGATATGAGTATGAGTATGGGGAAGTTATTGAGGTGACAGGTGGAAAGCTTGAAAATAATGAAATTGCTCTTAATTTAATTGTATTGCTCCGAAGTCATTTACGTGGTAGAGGTTGTCGTATCCTTGGTGGTGATGCGAAACTCATGACCATTCCGAGCAATGTTTATTACTTTCCTGATGTGGTTGTTAGTTGCGATTCTCGTGATCGCAATGCTAGAGAGTTTTTACAATATCCTTGTTTAATTGCTGAAGTCTTATCCCCTGCTACAGAAAGTCGCGATCGCGGGATTAAGTTACGCAACTATCTCAAGATTGACTCATTGCAAGAATATATGCTAATCAATTCAGATTCTCTGAGTATTGAGTTCTATCGTCGTAGTGATCGTACAGAGGTTTGGGAATATCTAACAATCAATAGTTCTGATTTAACTGTTAACGATCCCGAAATTCAACTAACTAGCATAGATCTTAGTCTTCCGCTATCACTCATCTATGAAAATGTTGACTTTCAGCAATCCTAATCGCCTAAATCCCCACATCAAACAACGATCGCCCATCATTATCAACAAAACCTGATCGCCTATCAATCAATAAAAATCACCAGACTCTCGGCTGTAAATTCTGACTATTGGCAATAATGACAGAATCTCCTGCGGGTTCGATTAAAAATAGTCCTTCTTGTGTTGCATATTCGTCTGCCTTTTCATCAATTTTTATTACTGCTATGGCTCCATAAACATTGTAGTTTTTGTATTTGGGAAATGCTTCTTTAAATCTTGCTAATAAGTAGCTCAACTTAATTAAAAACCAAACTGAGAGTTTTGTTCCGCCCGCTACGCGGGCGGAACAAAACTCTCGGTTTTTAGTTTACTTATGTCTAGCTGCTTACTTCCAAAAATCGCTTCACATTGCGAATTTCTAAATGGGAAATTCTAGCAGCAGCAGGCTTGATTAGGTTTTCGACAAATTCTGCCCATCTGCTGGTTAGTCCCCCAACTTGTTTGTTAGTTTGCTCCATTTGTTAGTTTGTTCAATAGTCTTTCGGAGTTCCGCCATTTCTAGTTCGGCTTGGTGCTGATATTCTTGGCGTTGTTGTTCGCTTTCGCGGAAGAGAGCAAAGATATCGTATAGGGTGATAAGTAGCTCAACTTAATTAAAACCAAAACCGAGAGTTTGTTCCGCCCGCTACGCGGGCGGAACAAACTCTCGGTTTTTAGTTTACTTATGTCTAGCTACTTAGTGTTGTCGGACACGGTATTTATAGGATTAATTGTTGTGTAAGTATTTTAGCAATTAAGCTAGGATTTTATGATCGCCTAAATCTCAAAATCAAACAGTGATCGCCCCTCACCACAACAAAAACGATCACCTATAGTGGTTTTCAAATGAGTGTGTTACGAGCATCACATTCATAAAACCAGCCAAAGAAGTCAGATTCAGAAACAGAATTGAAAGCGAGAGTGATAGCCTCATGAAGCTGCTCAGCAGTTCTCGGAACAATCGAACGCAGAATAGATTTGACTTTAGACCAAAACATATCAATCGGTGATAAATCAGGAGAATATGTGGGTAAGAAAATCAGTTTAGCGCCAGTATGCTCAATCGCAGTTCTGACCTCATCGCTACAGTGGAGATTGAGATTGTCCATCACGACGACCATCGTATCGTTTAGCTGAGGTACAAGTACCTCAGTCACATAAAACAAA
>JADBWH010000038.1 GCA_020404105.1 Pseudanabaena sp. M53BS1SP1A06MG
AATTTTTTCGATGCTGCGAGACAGACTTTTTCTCAGTTGGCGCAATTACCTAGCATTGGGAGTATTTACGAGGTTAAAAATCCGAGTCTGGTTGGTTTGCGAAAGTGGTCAGTGAAAGGTTTTAATAAGCATCTTATCTTCTATTTAGATCGGAATGATTGTATTGAGATTGTTAGGATTATTCATGCTGCAAGGGATGCTTTACAAGTTTTAGCAGAAGAAGATTTATAACTGAACTGGTGATTTAGGCGATCACCTCTCATCAAAATCAATCAGCAATCGCACTGTATTGAGTTAATAGGAAGCAAGTTTAGCAATTAGTGGTATGGCTAAACGTGAACCAAGGACTATTTGTGAAGCTGTTACTATTGCAGGAGATGCAAAGAAGGGAACTGCCAATTCTGGAACAAAAGAGATAGCTAATATACTTAGTGTGTAAAATGCTGCCGTGCTTATAGCAGTTCTTGTAGCTGCCACCTGAAGATATTCCATAAATTCATCAACTGTAATTTCGCCCCTTGCAAGCTCGATTAAGTGAACTCCATTTTCTGCTATTTCATCAATCAAAACTGCTGTAATCGTTGCTTTAGAGCCAATTTTTATAATATCCTTACTATTTTGAATAATAGCTTCGGCTCCATTACGGAAGATACTGCGGATAATTTCAATCTGTTTTACATTAGTACTGCCACGCGCTCGATTTACCTTACTATTTTCCAAAAAAGTATTAGTAGAATTGGAACTACCACCATTCGCATAACTGTCGATATGGCTGCCATCTTTGTTTGATAACCAAACACGAACTTTTCTTTCGTTGCTCTCTATGAAAGCTGGAATCTTTTTGAACAGTTGAAATGCATCTTCAGAACTGCGTTGGCTTCCTCTCATACCTGCCGTTTTCATTCTCATTGCAACTTTAGGCATCGCATTTAGTAGGTCAGAAAAATCTTGTGGTATACCTTGCAAGGATTTATTAATTGTGGTGTATGTAGCCGCCCCAGCAGATGCCCCACTAACCACTAAGCCATACAAATCAACATTATCAAAATTGTCTACTGCATGTTGATAAGTTTGACTTGTGGCTTTACTAGCGCCATCTAGCGCTGCTTGTAAGTTAAGTTGTAGATTTACAATGTCATTAGAAGATAGTTTAAAATCTGGTAAATCAATACTTTTGATGTCTTTTAGAATTTCAGACGCGCTAGGAATATCTATGTTAGGCAGTTGGATACGATTAACTGTTGTTGAGACTTGCTCCTTTGTAGTTTCTATAAACTTGGTCGTACCATCAAGCGCATTCTGAATATTTATTTCTGGGATTCCCCAAGAAATCATATTACTCGCAAAAACTGGAGGCGTATGAGCTACAAAAATCGTCAAGGCAAGGACAATAGAAATTATTTGCTTAAAAAACATGATGATTTATTTGATGTAGAATTTTTAAAATGTTTGTTATTTCAAAAAACTTAATGAATCTGGCTGCTTGATATGTTCAATCTCTTGTATTGTCTGCACCCAGTCTTGTCTTAATCGTCTACGCTTTTCCTCTTCGATGAATTCATCCTCCCAAACAACTGAAGCAACTTCCTGTAGAAAAATTTGCCATTCAGTACGAACACCTTCAGCGCGTAATACACGATCAGCAAACTCTTCGACAATAGCGAAAGCTGCTTGACTTGGCTCTTTTAAAAGGCTTTTAAGTTCCTTTTCGCAGTTATCAACGGCTTCAGATTGAGCCTTAGAAAGATTAAGAGCAATTTTTTCAGCAGGAGAAAATGTGGGCGATTCTCCTTTTATCTCCCTCCATATCTCACCCATAAAACTTTCTTTAAGCCTATAAGTTGTTCTATTAGGAGTTAAAACATCTAGATGTCTTCTAATTCTATGTTGAACTAGTCCACGATATTGAAGCTCGAAAGTTGCGAGCGTCTGAAAGCCAAGTTTTAGACCAGTCAAGTCATCTGGAATTTTTTCTGATAGATTACTTAAAAATTCACTACCATCACCTTCCGCAATTTTTTCTAATTTACACTGAGTCTTGAGAATTTCGACGACACGACACTTTGCGTTCTCTAAAGACTCCTTTAGTGCAATATCCAAGGAAAGAAATTGTTTTGAAAGATGAGTACGCACTTCATGCAAGCACTCAGCATATGCACTCATATCTGCACCCGCAGAAACACTTTTCTGCTCAATTTCTTTCAAATCGGGAATTCCTGTTTCTAAACGACAAGTCGTAATAGCAGAATCAACGGCTATATTAAAGCTTTGGTCGTCGGTGTCTCTTTCGGAAATCATTGATGAAGTTAGATCTTGAAGCTCTCTTGTTAAATCCCTCCAAAATTCTCCGAAAAGTGTGATGAACATCCGAAACCAGCCATCTCCTCCCGCACCTAGTGATTTTTTAGCTTTGTCTAACTCACCAGAAACATTTCTTTGAAGCTGAATCAGTCGGTCTTGACAAGCGGACGCATATTGTCGATCTAATACCTCAACTCTTTGTCCCAGATAATCAAGAACTCGATTTAGCACTTCAATTTGTGCTTCTTCTGAATCAGAACAATCTGCGATTACAACATCTTGGACACGAATATTTTTTTCTGAAATTGTTGCAGCAAAGCTTTTACAATTTTTTAGATTGTCAGACTTTCCTGTGACTCGGTTGAGTACCATAAAAGACCATTCTTTTACAGGAAGATCGATTAATGCTTCATTAGCCAAATCGTAAAGTTCAAGATCTACCTCCGCCCAAAAATCACCTAGGTCAACTGGTTTTCTTACAAATAGAACCAAGTCTATGTCCTGTCCTAATGTCTTGATCATTCGCTCTGGATCACCAATCCCAGTATCTCCCAGACCCGGCATATCAACTAAAACAATTTGTCCAATATCTACGTTTGGGAAAGAGCAGACAATTTTTACTTCACGAACAGCTAAATAACTGAAATAGATACTACGTTCGCCATCTACTGTATCTTGAGCCACATACTCGCGGATTTCATTTTGGTTAATGCGAAGAGAAATCTCTGATAAACAATTACGGTATTTATCAAGGTTTTGATGATATCTCTTCAGATGTTCATATTTTGTCAAATTTTGTGCTTTTTCAGCTATTTCTTTAGGCAGTATTGGTAGCGTGTTAGCAAATTCTTGAATAGTGAGTGGATGTGCGCCTAATTTTAGCTGCCAATAATAAGGAGCGATCACTTCATCCAAGAAAGAACGCTGAGTATGAAAACAAACTTCAGCATAAGTTTCTCCTATTTCCGGGTTGTGATGAATGTTGCTACGAACTCCAGTACAGTGTTGTCCACTACCATCAGGAATTTCAGCCGATGATAAACCTGTTAAGCTTTGGAGAAGTCGGCTTTTACCTTGTCTGGCACGTCCCACCACGCCGATATTAAGAGTATTACGAGAAAATCTAGCTCTGAGGTTGTTGAGAGTTGTCAACTCATTATCAATATTCCTCTGAACGGCAGAAAAATCAATCTCACTAGGTCTGCCAACTGCAACAGAATCATCAACAAGTATTTGGTCACGCTGTTTTTCAAGTTTACGCAACGCAGCCGAAAGTGTTTTAAGGTTACTCTCTACGGTTTCAATTTTTTGAGCTAATGGGCGGCGCTTTTGAATAATCTGAGCGATTTGTGCAGATCTTGATGTTGATGGCATAACTTATTGAGTTTCAGTAAACTTTAGTTTTAGAGATATTAAACAGTTCTAAGACTTGCTATTTCTTAATATGGCATAAGAAACAGATATTTTCATCTAACCACCGATTTTTAGTTGATTAGGTAGATGTTGCGACACTTTGTGAATTATTGACTTGATTGAGATGCGTTAACTTGAGTTATTATAATACACATAGACAATGTGTACCCATATATGTATCAACGCATTAACATCACATTACCCAACGAAACACTACAGCTACTTGATCGCATAGCACCAAAAGGCGATCGTAGTCACTTCATTGACCAAGCCGTTAAATACTACATCAACACCGAAGCCAAAAAAAATCTACGGGACAAGCTCAAACAGGGCGCAATGCGTCGTGCAGATCGAGACTTAGGGATTACTCAAGACTGGTTTAATATCGACGAGGAATCATGGCAAAACGGAAAATAGAATTTCCCAAGAGAGGCGAAATCTATTTGGTTAACTTTGACCCTACCATTGGTTCAGAAATTCAGAAAACTAGACCTGCTCTCATTCTCCAAAATGATATTTCCAATCAATACAGCCCCATCACCATCGTTGCTGCCATCACATCACAATTCGACTCTGAGACATATCCCACAGAAGTTTTAATCAATCCTCCTGAAGGCGGACTAACCGTAACATCCGTAGTGCTTCTCAATCAGATTCGTTCCCTTGATAAACAACGCTTAGTCAAAAAGATGGGTATCGTCTCCAATCACCTCATGGGATATGTGGATAATGCAATTCAAATAAGCTTAGGATTAATTGAACTATAGAATTAGTTAGCGATCGCCTATAACAACCTTGCTACAATAAGCACAACCCGCAACCCTTAAACCATAGCCAATGAAATTAACCTATTGATTAGAAAAACAACTATGAACGAAATCCAAGAATATGATCTTGTTGCTTTAACAGAAGAAGCGATCGCTACGCATAAAGTCACTCATCAGCAAATCCTACTGCGAAGAGGACAAATGGGAACAGTTTTGATGTCCTTCGATGACAAAGCATTCCTAATCGACTTTACCGATAAAAAAGGCAATACCTTCGCTATGGAAACAATCGAACCTGTCAAGCTATTACGCCATATCAATGAACCTGAATTAGTCTATTCATGACTATACCCATGACCTTCAAAACAGTCCTTGAGAATATAGCCCGATCGCCGATCACCACAAAAATAGGCGAGAAACTGACAACAGCCAAAAGCATATCCCTATCAGGACTATCTCGTTTAGGCAAAGGACTGATTAGCACCCACCTATGTCAACAACAAACCAAACCATTACTCATCGTCACCGCCACCGTCGAAGAAGCAACCCGATGGGCCTTACAACTCCAGTCCATGTCATGGCGCGTCTATCTATACCCGCCCCTTAATACATTTCCCTACGAATCAGCCCAAATCGATTTAGAAACCGCTTGGACAAGGATTGAGATATTAGCGGAACTGCTTGCCAAACCACAGCCTAACTTAGCGATCGCTACCACCATTAACGCGCTACAGCCCCATCTACCATCCACTCAAGTATTTCAAAAACATAGCCTCTATCTTAATATCGGCGATTCACAATCAGTTAAATTACTTGCTGCGGCTTTTTCCAGATTAGGATATGTAGAAGTCAAAGAAGTAAAGGAATCAAAACAATGGAGCCGTAAAGGATTTAGTTTTGAAGTATTTCCAATTAATCGAAATCTACCAGTGCGCCTAAGCTGTAATCGCGGTACTGTCGAGAAAATCAGAGAATTTGACCCCACCAATCCCAAAAGCTTCACTGACCTATCGAGCATCGCGATCGCCCCTGTCGATTTGCATGAGTTTGTTACTGCTCATAAGGCAACATTACTGCATTACTTACCCAAGAACTTTATTGTTGCTATTGATGAACCTGAACAATGTCAGAGTTATGGCGATCGCTGGTACGAAGCTGCGGAAGAACTTTATCAAAATCAATATCCTCAAGCAGATACACCGAAACTGCATTGGGACTTTGCTAAGTGCATGACAGAGGCAAAGAAGTTTCAGATGCTTCAACTTACCGAGCGATCTCTCATTCCCCAAACCAACGATCGCATCTCATCTCAACACAAACAGCGATCGCCGTAATCAGTGGGAGATTCCTCAAGCTAAGAGTGAGAGTGCAGTGACGGCGGAGGTGACTAGTTTTGCTTGTCC
>JADBWH010000039.1 GCA_020404105.1 Pseudanabaena sp. M53BS1SP1A06MG
CACACTCCCTGTTTGTTTTTGTCTTTGCACCAGATTATTGACCCAGCTTCGACTTACTGCAAACCTATCTGCTACCTCTTTCATCGTGGTTTTCCCTTTTTGATAGCTTGCAATTACTCGTTCTCTCAAATCCTGTGAATATGCTTTTCCTGTTTGCTTTTTCTCTCCATTTTACTTTGCTCATGCTCATTTGAAAACCGCTATACTCAACAACGGAATTGAACCATTTTTGCTTGCCAAATTTTAGCTAAAAATAGACAGAGTTAGTCAAACTCCTGTTCATCAATATTTGGATTTAAGTTCAAGTGCTGCACAAAAGCTGTTGAGGCTATTCAATAAGGCATTGTAGTATGTATAAGCATCATCGCGTTCGTTCTGAAGATGGGCATACAGTGCTAGTTCTGGCTCTGATACTAGAGGTGCTTTTGGAATGTCTAAACCTGCTGAGGTTAAGCGCACGGATGCGATCGCAATTAATAGAGACCCGATGGTATTATTTTTGCCTTGATAAAGATCTTCCAGACCAAGTAAGATTAAATCCGATCCTGGTAATTCATTTAGCTCCATTATTTCTCTCTCTTTGATGTACTTTCACAATGCTCAATGAATTTTTCAATTCTATTTCTCAGGAGATCGGGGGCAATCGCATGTCCAAAAATTGAAGGCGATCGCCCCCAGTCTATTTAAGCCCGATCGCTTAACTATTATTTGTCTTTGCGATCGCCAACAAGCTCTCGGAACTCATAAACGAAACCGATAACTTTTGCTTGCTTAAACTTGGCTGAAAATAGACAACTTTAACGAACGTATCGGTTAGGCATAACGGTTTAGTTGAGCCGCCTTAGTCAACCTTTAGCTTTTATAAATTGTCTGAGTAAAGTCGGCTCCAACGCAGTGTTAGACGGTCTTTACAGATAACTTTTGGCTGAGTCATAGCGCTTCGATTGTAACGCGATCACCTTCAACTGCCTCAATCTGAAGTTTAAAGCCATACAACAAACCCATTCCGACTAACGGATCTGCGTCAGAAACTGCAACATCAATAACTTGCTCTTGACCATCCCAGATTACAGAAGCTTTGTATATTTCAAAAACGACTTCGCTCCCGTCGCCTAATGTGCCAATGTCTCGATAGTGCCAAGGCAACCCAAGATCTGTAATGACAGAAAGAGGTAAAGATGAAAAACTGGTGAAACCTGTATCAATGACAGCATCAACAGCTATTTTGCGTGAACCAATACGACCAACTGCAACTTTGATGATTGCTTCACAATCATTATTGACAACACCGAGCATCATACGGACTTTCTCTGGCTGCGACTGCCAAAACGGAAGACCGCTCTATGTCCAATCCGAATCACCCAAGGTTGAGCATCGGGTTTACGTTCATAAAGTTTATCAGCAGCTAAAATCGTTGAATTGGCTATCTCAAAATCTCCAGTCTCAATATCAATGGCAACTATTTTGCCGTGATTACCTGCTTCGATCTGTGGGCGGATTTGCGTTTGATAAAATTGAGAACATTCACACCGCTATTTGATTTCAACATCAAAGACTCCGCCATCAGGAAGTGGACTCGTTCTACGACGAACGATATTTCCCCACCAATCCCTAGCTACCATTTTCCCATTTTCTAAACTATAAGTTTGATATCCGCTGTGATCTGTCTTGGGTTCGAAGGTAACTTTATACCCTTTTGGCAGCTTAGGTATTGTCACCATGTTTAGGCTCTGTAATCCTCGACCGCGACATGCAATGTCTCGTTCCTGAACCTTAATGCTATAAAGAATTTCTTTCTTTTCAGAGTCTTTGGATATCGTGCGTTTGAAACCGAAAGCAGCGCACGAACCACCAGTCCAATTGCCGAGGAGTGTGTTTTGTGAGAAGTCAATAGATGGAAACGTCACGCTTTTGCAAGCCATGTTTCTCTCTTTGCTTATCTTTTTCTGAAATTCCTCATAAGCTTGCTGATCGTCGATCACGAGTTTTTCCTCTAAGAAGGATTTACCTTCACGACGTTTAAACTCGGGCGTGTAAATTAGTGAGGATAGACCGAAGCAGCGCTCTTGAATATCAATATTCTCAAAAGTTATTGATACCCGATCTTGGGCAGTAACGCCCAAAACATTTGATGATCCTATGGCAGAAATAAGCAAGATTGCAGATGCTCTCATTTTGAACTCTCGTGCACCAAAGAATTGGGCTGTAATGGGACATAACGGTCTAGTTGAGCCACATCAGATGACCTTTGAATTTTAAAGATCGCTTTAGAGAAGTCGGCTCCAACGCAATGTTAGGCTGGGTTCTTATACAGGAGTAGCTCGTAAACGGATGCCAAGTGACTGTATAACTCTTAAAACAGTTGCAAATTCTGGGTTACCGTCAATTGACAAAGATTTATAAAGGCTTTCACGACCTAATCCTGTTTCACGCGCAACATTTGTCATTCCTTTAGATCGAGCAATATCTCCTAATGCTGCTACCACTAAATTAGGATCGCCATCTTCAAGAGCGGCTTCGAGATAAGCTGCCATATCTTCTTTCGTTTCTAGATGTTCTGCTGGATCCCAAAGAGAGGTTGTAACTTTGTTCATGATATTTCCTATAGGTTTTCTGATAAGTCTAAGGCTGTTTTGATATCCCGATCTTGGGTGCGTTTATCGCCTCCTGCAAGCAAGATGATTAACGTATTACCTCGTTGTATGAAATACACTCGGTATCCTGCACCATAGTCAATACGGAGTTCTGACACACCTTTTCCTATCGGTTTTACGTCACCAGGATTGCCCATAGACAATCGCCGAATACGAATGTCGATACGCGCCCTAGCTTCCCGATCGCGCAGTGATTTGAACCACCGAGAATAGATTTCAGTCTCCCGAATTTCAATCATGGATTAAATTGTATCCTATGGGATACGGAAAAACAAGCAATAAGAAAACCTGCTCGACTGCTTCCATTTATGCAAAAAAAGGTGCGTTACATTTGATTAACGCACCCTACAAGATCGGCGATCGCAGTTTTCCTCGCTTTCCCATCATCAAAAAACGGGCTTTCCGTCCTAAAAAGGTCAATAAAGACAACCTTAATTCCTAACCCTCAATATTCTCAGGCTCATTCTCTTAGCTTTGCTCAGTTCACTATTCTCTGAGTTATTTTTCCTGATCTTTTTCTGCTTGTCTCAATCAATTTAGTCTAAAATCCAGAAACAGTTGTTAAATTTCCATAATGAGAATTGCTGTTTTACTGCGTTTCCCTCAGTAATTTTATGTCTTTATAATTATCTTTATAACTGATGTTATGTGGAAGTTTCTAAGACCCTCACCCCTAGCCCCTCTCCCTTAATGGGAGAGGGGAAAAAGAAATTAGTCTAGATCCCCCTCTCCCTTGATGGGAGAGGGGGCAGGGGGGTGAGGGTGATATTTGTTCCACGTAACATAAGTTTATAATTATAATGATGATGGAGTTTCAAACACTGACATCATGGCTTATTGGCTTCTCAAAAGTGAACCTCATGTCTATTCTTATGCTGATCTAGAACGCGATCGCCAAACTATTTGGGATGGTGTCAATAATAATCTAGCTCTCAAGCATATCCGCACTATGCAGCCCAAGGATTTAGCCTTGATCTATCACACAGGCGATGAGCGTCGTGCAATGGGGATTGCTGAAGTGGTTAGTCTTCCCTATGTTGATCCAGAGCTAGATGATCCTAAACGTGCTGTTGTTGATGTCAAAGCTGTGCGATCGCTACCGCAATCTGTCACCCTTGCCCAAATCAAACAAAATCCTGATTTTGCAGGTTTTGACCTTCTTCGGATTAGTCGTCTTTCAGTTGTACCTGTATCAGAGTTCCACTGGCAAAAAATTTTGAAACTAGCTGAAATATAGCGATAGACGATTAGTAGCAAGATAGCTTTACATTGTTTAGCAGTCATGCTTACTGACCTCATTTTGTTAGGGAGCATCTCAATTAGGCACTGAGTATAAATGCTTAACTGATGTTGCGTGGAAGTTTCTAAGACCCTCACCCCTTGCCCCTCTCCCTTAATGGGAGAGGGGAACAAGAAATTAGTCTAACTCCCCCTCTCCCTTAGACCTGTTGGGAAATAGGTGATAATAACAGGCAGTGACTCGATGCGCTCCTGATGTTGGATCTAGAACGCATTCTCAAGCAGGATTGCCTACTGCGGGCAACAACAGGACTCAACCGCAAAGCGTTTGAAGCGCTGCTGCCTGATTTGGCAGGGGCTTATGGGCAAAGTCGAGTCAAACCCGATGTTGTCCGCAAGCGTGCAGTAGGCGGTGGACGCAAAGCCACGTTGCGAACCAGTCAGGACAAACTGTTCTACATTTTTTTCTACTGCAAATGTTATGGCACCTTTGACTTGATGGGTGTATTGTTTGGCTTTGACCGCTCCTGCGCCTGGGACTGGGTACATGCTTTGTTGCCCGACCTGGAGCAGGCATTAGGGTACAAACAGGTGCTTCCAACGCGCAAACTGCGGAGCATGGAGGAATTTCTAGAACGCTTTCCAGACGTGAAGGAGGTGATTGTTGATGGCACGGAGCGTCCGGTACAGCGTCCCCAAGACCCCGACCAACAAAAGGAGCATTACTCCGGCAAAAAGAAACGCCATACTCGTAAGCACATCACAGACCGTACGCGAAAAAAGCTAGTCATCCTCTTGACGAAGGCGAGAGCAGGCACTGTTCATGATAAACGACAACTCGACGAAGAAGACTTGGTGGGTAACATTCCCGATGAAGTCGCGATAGAAGGAGACTTAGGATTTCAAGGATTACAGAATGAGTATAAGAACGTTCGTTTGCCACACAAGAAACCCAAGGGCAAGGAATTGAGCGAACAACAGAAGCAGGAGAACCGAGAGTTCAGTCGTCAACGGGTTGTGTGTGAACATGCCCATGCAGGCATTAAGCGTTATCGTTCGGTCACGGACGTTTATCGCAATCGTGGGTCTGATTTCGATAACCGCCTAATGTTGAATGCAGTCGGTTTGTGGAACTTGTATCTGGATGCAGCGTAAATTTGGCAGAAAATTGGAAAACCTTGTCTCAAAGCTGGTTCTATTTCCCAACAACTCTACTATGTACCAAAAGAGCGATCGCCTGCATCACCTAATCCAGGAACAATCCATCCTTGCTCATTGACAACTTCATCAATACCAGCGGAGTAGATTTGTACTGGTGGGAACTGTTGATTAATTAGCTGCAAAGCTGGTGGCGCACATAGAGCATTGATAATCCGAATGAAAACGGGATCAGCCCCTCTCTCTGTGAGTAATTTCAAAGTAGTGATAATTGATCCACCCGTTGCCATCATTGGCTCCACAATGAAAATACGAGTTTGTGGCTCAAATCTTTCTGGTAAACGATTGAGATAGCAGCTAGCCTCAAGGGTTTCTTCATTACGTACTAATCCCAAATGGTAAACATTAGCCGTTGGCAAGAGAGTTTGACATCCTTCTAGCATAGCCAATCCTGCTCGTAAAATTGGCACAATTGCTAAAGGGATGGAAGCATCAATTAATTGTCCTGAAGCAGATCCTATGGGTGTTTCAATATCAACTTCCTGCACTGGCAAACATTCACGAATTGCCTCATAGGTCAGCCATTTTCCAAGTTCACTCATGGCTGCGCGAAATAGGGGAACAGGTGTATGTTTCTCCCGCACAATTGTAAGCCAATGGCGGATGATGGGATGGGGAGGAACATATACGCGCAATTGAGGAGCCATGAATTTATTTTATGCTTGAATAAACTTGAATAAATTAAGTAGTGCAGCAAAGCACCATTAGTCATAACATCCTACGATGATTTGGTTTGTAGTTTTTGAAAATCTCAAAATGTAAATGAGGACCTGTTTCTCCACCTGTTGCTCCAACAACGGATCTTTCGATTATCAAGTTTTATTTAGCTCAATTAAATTTTTGATTTATAATTAGACTCTAGAAGAAAAACTATGGGCTTTGAGTATCGCCGCAACAAGAAATGCGTAGGAAACGCCACCCACGATCGCTAATAGCCAAAAATTGACCAAGGCACTAGTATTCCACAAGGCATGGAGCAACGCAGAACTGAGATAGCCAATCGTGAGAATTTGCCAACGAAGCGAAGGTTTCATCACGCTTAACCCGATGAAATAGCCGAAATAGCCACTATAAGCCATATGCCCCGCTACGGAACCCAGCACACGGGGAATAAGCAATTGTAAACCAGTTAGTTGAGCGATCTCAGGGCTAGCTGTTTGATTTGCCACACTCTGGACAATACTTGGTACATATAACCCGAGAGTTTCCGTCAAGGTAAAGCCAACTGCGGAAGCGGCTCCAATTAAGATACCATCTAGAGGTTCACTAATTCCAACACGCGATCGCCATTTCTTTCCCAATCGCAAACCCATAAACCAAAGCAAAAAAACGGGTAATGCTTTGAGCAATTCCTCCATCATCCCCGCCCCAAAAAACATGGAAATCAAAACACTGACAAAACTCACCTGTCCAGTTGGCGCATTTCCAGGTAAGACTTTATAGAAGAACCAAAGAAATAGATTTAAAATTGGGCTTCTGAGAATAATTGCGGTAAATATTGCAGCACCTAAAATCACCCACCAAGGCTTATTCTTGCCACAAAGCTGATAGACAAAATAATAGGCGGCGAGACTGATATAGACAGAAATTGTGAGGTTAAATAATTGGGGTTGCCCCAAAAATGCAAACATCATCACCACAAAGCCAACCGTTGTCATCCCTGGGAGGAGATAGGCTTTCTGCCAAAGATCGTTCCCTGTCGAGAAAATTGGTAATAGTTTTGTCAGTGTAATGCTCGTAATTTGCGATTGCGGACGACGGCTATAGTCTTTACCAAACCTAGTATCAGGACTAGACCCCAACTCAAAGATAAACTGAGGACCATCTTTGGTTAACTGAATGCGATCGCCATGATTTAGCGGATAACAACCATACAAGCGGCGATCATTAATCAATGTACCATTGGCGCTATCAAGATCGCAGATTTCCCAGCCTTGAAAACTTTTATTAACTATGGGACGAATCTCCGCATGGCGACGGGAAACGGCTCCATAAAGATTGATATTGATCGCAATGTCACAGCTAGGATCACGCCCCAAGGTAATAATGCGATCGCCTAAAGTCGCCACAATTTCAGCCCGATCAAAGCCTTGTTGATCGGCTGAAATTTCTTTGAGAAATGCGATTGAGGTAAGGCGATCATACATAGCTTCATTTATATCATTAGTGCAGGGTCTCGCCACAAGATTACCCTACTAAAGTGAAAGTGAGGTTCAGCTAAGAACTAAACGAGAATTCTTTCTATATCTAAATCAGAAGCAGCTTGGGCAAGTTGGGAAATATCGCTGAGATTCTGAATATAGGGCAGGATGCCTAGTATAGGCACTGAGGTCAGTCTGGAAATCATCAGAGGCGGTGCAAGTTGCTCGATTTCCTCTTCGGTATAGATTTGTGAGCAACTCAGGACAATTCCGCGCAACTTCACCTTCTGCAAAGTTGCTAGAGACACATTAGCGACCGCCTGAGAAATTGCTCCCAATCGCACAGGCACAACTAAGATCGCATCTAGATGCCAATCTCGAGCCAAATCCGCCACAATGTACTCATCGGTAATTGGTGAACCTAATCCTCCCATTGCTTCTACTAGCAAACACTCTTTTTGTTGTTGCAATTTCTGGAACTGTTGCCAAATTAATCCTAAGTCGATCGCTTTTCCTTCTTTATAAGCAGCGATCGCAGGGGCAATCGGAGTTTCAAAATATAGGGGAGTAATCTCCGCAAGGGTTTGCGATAGAGAAAAAGTTTGACTATAAAATTCGCGATCGCCTTCTCCTGATTGCAAAGGCTTATAAATCCCTAAAGATGTACTAGGTGTATCTAAAGATGAATTGCGATCTCGATAGGTTAACCAATAGGCTGCTAGGGCTGCGGTTAACACAGTCTTGCCCACACCCGTATCACTACCAACAATTAGTAAAGGTTTCGTCATTATGTTAGAAGTTCCAGTTTTTGAATATTGAAAAAGGGGCATAAGCCCCTTTAAGTTGTCAGCTATATCGTTAGGTGTTAGTGATCCCCCTCAATCCCCCTTAAAAAGGGGGATTGAGGGGGATCACTAACACCTTTTTAAGGGGGGCTGGGGGGGATCTACACTCTGAGACGTAGACAGAAAGACTTGTATGTATAAGTAGCTCTTTCAAGGTGAGGGCTAGGGATGGGTAAACCCTAGAACCAAGTGCGATCGCTAATGACAGATTTCATCTTACTAATCGCTTCATCGACAGAGATCGCTCCAAGCTCACCATTTTTACGACTGCGGATACTCAAGGTTCCTGCTTCGACTTCCTTTGCCCCGATCACTGCCATCACAGGTACTTTTTCAAGTTCTGCTTTACGGATTTGCTTCGCCATGCGATCGCCGCTATAGTCTAGCTGTACGCGCAAACCTGCGGCTTTCATCTTGGTTGCAACTTCTTCGGCATATGCCATTTGACCGTCAGACACAGCAATCAAACGCGCTTGGACTGGTGCAAGCCAAAGTGGGAAATCTCCTGCATAGTTCTCAATCAAAACACCGATGAAACGCTCAACCGAACCAAACAAGGCTCGGTGAATCATGATCGGTTGATGACGCACACCATCTTCACCGACATACTCCATCTCGAAGCGATCGGGCAGATTGAAATCTAGTTGAATCGTGGAACATTGCCAACGGCGACCGATCGCATCCTCGATCTTGATATCAATCTTTGGCCCGTAAAATGCACCGCCGCCTTCATCAACCACATAGTTCCAGCCCTTGTGATTGAGCGCTTGTTTGAGAGCTTCCGTAGATTTTTCCCAGATCGCATCGGAACCGACATATTTTTCGGGGCGGGTGGAAAGATTGATCTCATAATTCTCAAAACCAAAGGTAGAGAGAATCAATTCCGCAAGATTGAGAACACCGAGGATTTCCGATTCAATTTGTTCTTCGGTACAGAAAATGTGAGCATCATCTTGGGTAAAGCCGCGCACGCGCATCAAGCCATGCATGGTTCCAGATCGCTCGTAACGATAGACCGTGCCAAGCTCAGCATAGCGAATCGGGAACTCCTTATAGGAATGGAGCGTATCTTTGTAGATCAGCACATGGAAAGGACAGTTCATTGGCTTTAGCTGATAAACCTGATGTTCTACTTCCATCGGCTGAAACATACTGTCGCGATAGAAGTCGTTATGTCCTGAGATTTTCCATAAATCTAAGTTTGCCATATGGGGCGTAGTTACTGCCTCATAGCCATTCTGAGCATGGGTCTCTTTCCAGAAGGTTTCGATGGTGTTGCGGATAATCGCGCCTTTAGGATGCCAGAACACCAAACCACCACCAGCATCTTCTTGAATGCTGAATAGTTGCAAATCTTTACCGATGGTGCGGTGATCGCGACGTTTTGCTTCTTCGAGCATGGCTTGGTAAGCCTGAAGTTGCTCAGGGGTTTCCCATGCCGTGCCGTAGATCCGTTGCAGCATCGGATTCTTTTCGTCTCCACGCCAATATGCTCCTGCAATACTTTCGAGAGCAAAGGCCTCGGGATGAATATCACCAGTGCTTTCGAGGTGAGGACCCGCGCACAAGTCCCACCAAGGTTGCTTTTCAAATTTATCTGGATCACCGATGAAGTAGCGACTAATATTTTGCCCTTCAGGAATCGCTGCTAATAGCTCAATTTTGTATGGCTCATTGAGTTTTTCGATTTCCGCTAGCATCTCAGGACGAGGCAATTCCTGACGCACAAGGGGTTGATTCCACTTGATGATCCGCTTCATTTCCTTGGCGATCGCTTTTAAGTCACTAGGAGCAAAAGGCTCTTGGCGATCGAAGTCATAGTAAAAGCCATTTTCAGTTGCAGGACCGATAGTCACCTTAGCATCGGGATATAACTTCTGGACTGCCATTGCCATCACGTGCGAGCAAGTGTGGCGAATCCGCGCTAGTTTTTCGGTATCGGCTTGCCGCAGGATATCACTAGGTTTAATATCACTAGGTTTGCTTTCGCTGGGCTTTACTGCAACTGCATCCATAACTTGATGTCGTGACCTTTATTGATTACAAATTTACAAAATTTACTGCAAGCTACCATCTTAACTTTTTTTGCTGAGCATTGTTTTTCGCATTTGCTAAAATTATTGCATTGCAATAGTGTGATCGCCTAAGCTATGGTCAACCTCACTTATTCTCAAAATTGCCAACTTCCTACTGCTGAAGAGTTGCCATCATCAGACGAAACCCCTGTGGATAATCAATTACAAAATGACATTCCCAATTTATTGCTAAGTTTATTAGCCTCAATCTGGGCAGGGCGTGATGATTGGTATTTTGGTGTGGATATGGCGGTTTACTATAATCCCAATGAACCAGCGATCGTGCCTGATGGTTTTCTAGCGCTTGGAGTCAAGCATGATACGGGTGAAAGAGGTCGGCTGAGCTATGTTCTATGGGAAGAGCGTAATATTATGCCGATTTTTAGCTTGGAAGTAATTTCGGAAAAATACAACAGTGAATATGAGGATAAATTAGCGGATTATGAAGCTTTAGGGATATTGTATTATGCGATTTATAATCCTTTGAGTGGTCGAAAGGGTCGCTTTAAAAATAGAGCTAGATTAGAAGTCTATCGATTGACTTCTGGAAAATATGAACTCCTAACAATGGAGAATAATCGGGTTTGGCTGCCTGAAATAGGACTTGGGCTTGGCTATGAAAAAGGTGAGTACATTGGATGGGATCGAGAATGGCTCTATTGGTATGATGAGTCGGGTATCCGCTATTTAACGGCTGAAGAAAGGGCGACTAAGGCTGAAATCATGGCAACTCAGCAGGGTTTAATCGCTAATCAGGAACGTCTAGCTAAGCAACAAGCAGAACAAAAGGCTCAGCGTCTTGAGGAAATGCTGAAAGCAATGGGAGTTGATGTTGATCAAATTTAAAGCGATCGCTCTATATCCCAGTTTAGAAATTTGGTAGTCGGCGGTTCGACAGGTAAATAATTCACCTCTTAACTCTCAACTTGTTTTACCAAATTTTTTAGCTTATAGTTGAGGGGAAGTTTGATCTTGCCTAATCATGACCAATGCTAGTGCTTCAGTATGTCCCTTTGCGGTTGGTGGTAAGATTACCGATCGCAAGTCATTTATTGGTCGGCGGGACGAGATTGAGTTGATTATTAGCCATATGCAAAGCGATCGCGCTAGTCTCAGCATTGTGGGCGATCGCAGAATTGGTAAATCATCCTTGATCTATCACATTGCTCAGACCTATGAAGATCGGGTCATCAATGTCGATCAATTCGTAGTAATTTATCTGTCTTTGCAACAAGCAAATTGTCGCAATCGAGAGAGCTTTTATCAAGCAATAGCAGCAGAATTGTTGAAACTGCCGAAGGTGCAAGTCCGTCATGAACTTGCCGATCCATTGCGAGTACTTCCCTCCGATGAGATCACCTTTGAAAGCATTTTACAAGCATGGCAAGCTGCAAAGGTATTGCCTGTTGTCTGTTTGGATGACTTTGAAGAACTGCTAGATCGCACAGATAGCTTTGATAAAAACTTTTATGATTATCTCCGATCGCTGATCACCTCTCAAAAGCTAATGCTTGTGATTGCTTCGCGCAAACCTCTAATAGTTTACAGTCGCCAAAAGAAACTCACATCTGACTTTTTTAATGTTTTTACAAATAAGCGCCTCACAGAATTTAAAGACGATGAAGCGAAAGACTTAGTACGCCTTCCCCATGCTGATCACCCTGCCTTGGGAGAAGAAAAGAGAACTTTGGCGCTACAGTGGGGCGATCATCATCCTTGCTTGTTGCAAATTGCGGCATGGTGTCTGTGGGAGGCAAAAAAACTTGATCACAGTCATGAATGGGCAAAAAGGCAATTTGAAGAGCGAAAATTGGGCATCCCGCGCCGTCAGAGTCCGCTTAAATGGACGCTCCAATCTGTCATACGTTTAGGGAGTTTTGGACAGGCGATCGGTGACAATATTGATGATTGGGGCAATTTTGTCAAAGGAATGTTTATTCTATTGTTGATTGTTGCAATGGGTACAGGCGCGGCAAACTGGCAACAGGTGAAGGGCTGGTTTGATAATACGGCACAAGAAATTAAGCAAAATTTTAAATAATTGCAGACGTAAGGGCTGTTCATGAACAGCCTTTACGTCTGCAATTATTAGTGAAGGATGCACAGCAAAATGTACTAAATTGTAGGAGCAGTTATTCATGGCAGTTGGTCAATGGGCAGATTTGAAAAACTATGTTCTGGAATGTTCGCAACTGCTATATCAGATCTTCTTTCAGCCCTATACATTGCGGCGGAGACTGCGTGATATCCATCCTAGTTTAGATATCAATAGCAATCCTTTTCTGTTGAGGAATGAGTTTGTTGATAACCCTGATTTGGAACGTTATGCCGAGCAGACATGGTGGTTGACCGCAGTTGTGCCAGTAATTTCGGTGCTGCTCGTTGCTCCGATTTATTCTCTATTCTCAGGTACTATTTTTAACTTTTTGCCAAGCAGCTTATTTCTATTAGGTTGGTGGTTGGGAATTTGGTTGGCTAAGGGAGATTCTGGGGAATGGAGCGATCGCATTTACAACTTACTAGTTATTCTTGGTGCGTTAATCATTCTATTCCAATTAGGATCTCGTGTCGCTCCTGATCTGGTTGCAACTATTTCTAAACCTTTTACTCCAATAGCTTCATTGATTCCATCCCTAAGATCATTAATACCATTTGCGGTTGGTGTGGCGGTTGGTGTGGCGGTTGGTGTGGCGGTTGGTGTGGCGTTTGGTGTGGCGGGTGGTGTGGCGGGTGGTGTGGCGTTTGGTGTGGCGTTTGGTGTGGCGTTTGGTGTGGCGTTTGTGTTGGGAGTCTTACGGGGTTACTTTTGGCTGCCAGAGTTTATTTGGCTGGTATTAGTTTACTATACCGCAGATAGACGCAATATTAGCCAAAATCTGCGGTATTTGCCACCATATTTCGACCAGCTTATTCATTTGCCATTACCCTTTATGAGCGAACTGATTGCGGAGGCGCATCAACAAAATCCCCTTGCGGCGCGTAGCACCATCGATTATCTTACCAACTTCACTAATCAACAAGCTGCTGCTGCCAGAGCCATGCTACTGATCGCTGTGGGAACCCTCGATCGCTGCCAAACATCAGGAGATATTGCCGCCAGTGGTTCTCAACTCGATTGGATTCCTCGCGATGACGAGACTTTTGGTTCGGCTTTTGCGGAAATGCAGTCCATCAGTCAGAGTGTCAATGCTGTCTATCAAGCGACTAGTCCCTATCGTCGTCTCGAACTTTTAGAAAAGCCCTTAAACGATTTGCAAGCCCTACAAAATAACCTCGCTTTCCAGAAATCCGCCAAATTTGCGCCCATCTTTGGACCGATCGCCGCACGTTGGCAAAATATTCTCCATGACAGCCAATGCACCCTCACCGAAGCCGCCCAAAAATCCCCCGAAATTCCCAATCGTTACATCGCAGGCAATGCCCTCGATCCCGATACTTCCAAAGGACGTTTTAAAGGTCGAGCAGATCTATTTCGTGCCATAGAAGATGTTTCCCTCTCAGACAATCCACCTGTATGGATGCTCCACGGACATCGACGCACAGGCAAAACCTCGGCTCTGAAATATCTCCCCAATCGCATTGGTGGCGATCTAATCCCTTTATTCATTGATTGCCAAAAAGTTGCCAGCAGCACAAAACTTAGCAATATTGCCCAACTGATCGCCAATGGCATTGTCGAGAGCGCGTGGACTGCTCGTAAAATCAAAATTAGCCCCATCGACCCCGATTTACTGTTAGACGATCCCTTCTACGCTCTCCAAAACTGGATGCAAACCATCGAACAACAATTCCCTCACAAGCGATTTTTGCTGTGCTTCGATGAATTTGAAAGCCTAGAAGAAGTAGTTGATGTCACCAACAGCCCTGCCCCGCTTAACTTTTTGCGAAATGTGATGCAACATCAAAAACAATGGATCTTACTCTTCTGCGGCTCTCATTCCTTCAGAGAGTTAAAGCCCTATTGGAGTAGTTACCTCATCAGCACCCGTACCCTGCGACTCACCTATCTCAACGAGACTGAAGCCAGAGATTTGATTCTCCATCCCGTTCCCGATTTTCCAGATATCTATGATGCTGATGCGATCAATGCGATTATTCATCTCACCCATTGCCAACCTTTCTTTGTGCAGTTAGTCTGCTCAGCTTTAGTTGAAACCGTAAATAACCAAAATCGCGATCGGGTTACTCTTGCCGATGTACAAGCTATTCCCCTAACCGCCATAGAACGTGCCGATGGATATTTCAATGAGTTTTGGGGTAAAATCATCACGACAAATCATCAAGAATTGCTGATTAAATTAATCAATAAAGAACCTTTATCAGCAGGCGATCAGCCAATTCTATCTCAACTTATTCAAATGGAAATCTTAGAACGCATTACTGAAAGCCAATATCAGTTTCAAGTTCCATTAATTCAAAAATTTGTCGAATCACTGATCTTCAATCATCATTACTAGGCAATGGTCAGCTAAATCGTGATCAACGTATTTGCGTCTTTTTCGTTGCCATGAAATGGACGTTTCAGTAGCCATCCCTCATTAGCTGACCAATGCCTACGATTAGAGCAAAATCATGCCATATTGCAAATTGCTTAAAGAAGTCACATCGATGGCATTACCTCGAATATCCAGTCTTACTAAATTCTGGAGGTTCGCAATTTCTGGGGGCAAACTCGTAAGCTGATTGTAGGACAAATCAAGTTCAGTTATATTCGTGAGATTCCCAATTTCCGCAGGAATAGAAGTTAGTTGATTATTCCCAAGATAGAGATCGGTCAAATTGGTGAGATTGCCAATTTCTTCGGGTAAACTGGTGAGTTGTTTTTTGCGTAAATCGAGTTCCGTTAAGCTCTTGAGATTACCAATTTCTAAAGGCAAACTAGCGAGTTGGTTTTCACAGAGATCGAGCCATGTTAAGAACTTCAGCATTCCCATCTCTGATGGCAAAGTTGGATTCTGCAACTCTAGCCATCTCAATTGGCTCAAGGAGAACCTGTTCGTTCATTGTGGGATTATGTTACGCAGAGTACAAATTGGTAACTGTAGAGTTACATACTACGCAGAGGGAGATCCCAGTTATCCAGCAATTTTGTTTTTGCATGGATTTATGGGTGATTGCCATGAGTTTAAACAAGCGATCGCGGGATTGTCTAAACGATTTTATTGTGTGGCGATCGACTTAATGGGACATGGACAAACGTGTTTCATTAAACAATTTTCTCAAAATGCAGTTATGGTTGATCAACAAGAGTATTACTACACAATACAAGCCAATGCTGATCTTGTTATTAGATTTTTAGATTTTCTTCGTCTGGATTACTGTTTCTTGATAGGTTATTCCTTGGGTGGCAGGTTAGCTTTATATCTAACCTTGCATTTTTCACAATATTTTCATAAAGTGGTTTTAGAATCTGCATCCGCAGGTTTACGCACGGATGCAGAAAGGAGCGATCGCTTAGCCAAAGATCAGCAACTCGCTGCTAGATTAGAAAATGAAGATTTTAGACAATTTCTAGAAAATTGGTATCAACAGCCTATTTTTGATTCGCTGCGATCGCATCCCGATTTTCCTGAATTATTAGAACAACGGCTCAATAACTCACCATATCAATTAGCTAAATCTCTACGCAATCTTAGTACAGGAATGCAGCCATCATTATGGGAAGATCTGCATAAAATCGAAATCCCCTTACTTTTGCTAGCAGGAGAGTTAGATCCTAAGTTTGTCAAAATCAATCAACAAATGGAACAACTAACAAAATGTTCCCAATTACAAATTGCGCCTAACTGTGGACACAATATCCATTTTGAGAATACCGAATTATTTGTAGAAAAGATTCAAGCTTTTTTCTCAAAATAAAGGCAGCGCATTGCGCCGCCTTTATTGTTTGTTAGCTTCTTGCTGAAGCGATACTTTTGATATCTGGACGATTTGCAGGCGCAAAAAGGAGTGACTCAAAAGATGCGTCACGATTGCCTAGTGTTTCATAAAAGAAAAAAGAAAAACCATCAAATGACATCTCGCGAGCAACCTTGACCTGCCCCTTAATTTGACGCATATCAACATTTTTAATTCTTAAACCTGTCAGAATCCCAATAGCAACAGGAACTTTTTGGCGAATTTCTTGCCATTCGGGAAGTTCTAACTCTCTGGTAAAGTTTTCAATATTATCTCGATAAATCTGGACGACTAACTCATCTATTAATCCTAAATAAACCCAGCTATACCAATCTTGGAGGTATTTTTTGTAGGAAAAATCCTTCGGATTAGGAGATAAAGAAATTAAGCAATTAGATTTGACTGCTCTGACAGATTTAGTGATCTTTTGCATCAAATTACTTAGCTTACTAGCCCGCCATCGCATCCATTCGGGATCTTGAAAATCGTCAGATGGCAGCCTACCGAAATGCTCTTTTTTATATAAATTTATCGTATAGTCATCATAGCCAAGCTCTGAGGGCATGCCAAAATGATCGTCTAGTTGAATCCCATCTAAATCATATTTTTTAACGACTTCCACAATTAGATCCGTCAGAAACTTTTGGACTTCTGGGTGGGCAGGTGTAAGCCAAACTAGTCGATGCTGGTTATTTTCGCCATGAACAAAGACTTGAGAACCATCTTTCCGTTTACTAACCCAATCAGGATGTTGGCGCATTAATTCCGAACCTTCCTCGGTCATTAATCCATATTCAAACCAAGGAATAACTGCAAAATTTTGCTCATGCCCCAATTCAATGGCTTCCGCAAGCATATCGCGATTTTGAAGGTCAGGGTTAGGATCAATACTTACGCCAAAGGTTTTTTCAGCGACATTGCTAGGATAAAGTGTATATCCCCCATTCCAAACAGTGGGATAGAGTGTATTAAATTTCAAGCGTTTCAGCCTGTTAACTGCCTGCTGGATGCGTTGTTTGGAAAATAAAACTTCACTATCGACATTTGTCAACCAAACGCCGCGTAACTCGTTGTTATTGGTGGGTCGAATTGGGGTAATTATTGGTTGCTCAATTGTGTTAATTGGAGCGTCACTTGCTGGAGCATTACTGCTAACAGGAGTTTGAGCGATCGCCCAAAAAGGGAAATTGAGCATTAACGCCATCACTAACCCAAAGAATATCAAAAGTAGAAAGCGTAATCGCGATCGCCAAAATCCAAAATTAATTTTCCCCATAACAAATGAGCTAGGTAAGCTCTAACTCCTCACATTTAGGCTTTAATATTTTGCAATTATATATGATATTTAGCAGTCCTAAATCATTTGTAAATTTTGGGGTTCGTGGAAGCCTACCCCTTCATGATGCGCTTCCACAAACAATTTAGAATTGCAATAACCAAATAGCTTTCATATCTTCGCATCTAAGCAATCACAAGCTTTGAGTAGTATAAAAATATCGTAGATGGTAGTCCTAAAATGGAAAGGATTTATTGAGTTAAGGATGGGCAGCGCGAAATGCCGCCCATCCTTCTTTAGGGACTTGAGGTGATCTTGTCTAGGGAGATAGCTTGGCAACTAAGGGAAAAATGTACCTTGATCAAAATCAAAAAGTGCTATGTAAAGTTTATATGCCTACTAGTTAAAAAAAATCCGCTACTTTAAGCATTATGTCAGGCGATCGCAGATTTTTTGTTACGATCCAGATAAATTGATAAACATCTATGCGATCGTTCGCCGCAATATCCTGTCATGTTATCTGATAACGAACACATTGAAGGGCTATTCCCAGAAGCGGCACAAAACTGGGACTTAAATCGACTCTATGCCGATTTACAAGCTGCTAGTGGCAAGGAAATTAAGCCATTTGAAAAAGCTTGTTTACGTGGTTTGCTCAGTCGCTATCGACCGGGGCAACTTGCTTTTAAATTAGCTTGGACATCGGGGGCTTTGCGCGTTGAGTTAAATAAAGGACTATATCGATCCATAGAAGCGATCTGTGAGCAGCCTATCAATACTTTACGTTGGGAAAAAGTTCCTGAATGGCTAGAGACGAAAGGTTATAAAATGCAACGCCAAAACCTTCATAAACCGATCACCAATTCATCAATTACATCACAGGCAAGTTTAGTAGATTGGGGCGAAGCTCCCAATATTCAAACATTTTATGGGCGTACCGAAGATTTGACCAAATTAGAGCAATGGCTGGTGCGCGATCGCTGTCATCTATTGGCAATTTGTGGTATGGGTGGTATCGGTAAGACAGCTCTCACTGTGAAGTTAGTCGAAAATATTCAGTCTCAGTTTGATTGTCTGATTTGGCGATCTCTGAGAGGAGCACAGCCCACTGCTCAATTAATTACCGATCTGCTACAATTTCTTAATCTTTCTCAGCAAGCAGGTAGTAGCATTTCCGATTTATTAGAGATCTTGCGTCAGAAGCGGTGTTTAATTGTGCTGGATGACTTTGAGGCAACTCTCCAAGATGGGGAACTCGTGGGAGCATATCGGCAAGGTTGCGAGTTATATGCTGATTTGTTGCAGCGTGTTGGGTCTGAGCGACATAAAAGTTCTCTAATCCTGATTGGGCGCGAACAACCCAAAGAAATTTCAATGAACCAAGGAGAAGATCAACCAATCCGCTATTACAAAGTAAATGGATTACAGCGTCAAGGAGCATTTGATTTGCTAAGAGCTAGAGGATTTAAAGGTTCTGAGAATGGATTAGATGCGCTAATTCAACAATATCGAGGCAATCCTTCGGCTTTAAGGATTGTGGCAGGAACAATTCATGAACTCTTCAATGGTAATGTTTCGGAATTTCTCAAACAGACTGCTCTAGCTCTGGGGGATGTATTAAGAACATTGCTCTATGAACAGTTTGAACGCCTCTCAAAATTAGAAAAAGATGTATTGTATTGGCTAGCAATTAAGCATCGTCCAGTTTCACTCACCACTTTGCGTTCAGAGATGAATTTACAAGCTACTGGTTCAGAACTGATTGATGCCCTTGAGTCATTGCGGTGGCGATCATTAATCGAGAAAGTTAGCGAACAGGGAGAGGTGATGTTTTTGCTTGAGCCTGTTGTCTTAAAGTATGTCAGTCGTCAATTTGTGGAAGAGGTCAACAAAGAGATTACAGCGATCACTATGCAGCAAAATCTCAAATCGATTAATTTATTACAAAGTCACATTTTAGTCGAAGATCGCGCTCCAGACTCAATTCGGGCGATGCAAATTCGGTTAGTGCTGAAACCAATTAAAGACAAACTAAATAAAGTAATCTCTCAAAACAATATCGAACTAGAGACCCTGAGAGAGTTACTCGCTAGTCATCAACAAACGAAACTAGCAGAAGGCACAGGCTACATCGAGGTCAATCTCGCTCTGATTGGTTTATGGTGGTAGTTTTCAATTATTCAAAATGCTTAGAGCCATAGCCTCTGCTACTTTAATCCCATCAATTCCTGCCGAGAGAATTCCACCCGCATAACCCGCACCTTCCCCCGCAGGAAAAAGCCCTTCAGTATTTAGACTTTGATAATTCTTATTACGCTTAATTCTAATTGGTGAAGATGTGCGTGTTTCCACGCCTGTGAGCATAGCATCATCCATCGCAAACCCTTGAATTTTTTTATTAAATTCGGGAATCGCTTCACGGATAGCAGCGATCGCATAATCAGGCAAACTCTCACTGAGATCACCCAAAAGTATATCTGGTGAATAGGATGGATGCACCATGCCGAGAGCCTTAGAAGGACGATTCGCTAGAAAATCTCCCACTAACTGAGCAGGAGCTGCATAGGTTCCACCACCAAGATCAAAAGCACGGGATTCTAAACGACGCTGAAAATCAATACCTGCGAGAGGATGCTCTGGATAATCATCGGGAGTAATGCCCACGACAATGCCACTATTAGCATTACGTTCATTGCGCGAATATTGACTCATGCCATTAGTCACCACGCGCCCAACTTCCGAAGTTGCTGCCACGACTAATCCCCCAGGGCACATACAGAAGCTATACACCGAGCGTCCATTTTTGCAGTGATGTACTAGCTTATAGTCAGCAGCACCCAAGGTTTTATGCCCTGCATAGTCTCCAAATCTGGCGCGATCAATTAGTGTTTGTGGATGCTCAATTCTGAAGCCTATTGAGAAAGGTTTTGCTTCGATATATACCCCGCGATCATAAAGCATTTGGAAAGTATCACGGGCGCTATGACCGACAGCTAAAACGATATGATTGCTAGCAATATATTCTCCACTAGCAAGATTTACCCCTTTCACCTTGCTATCACGAATATCGATATCTTCAACTCGACTTTGAAAACGAATTTCGCCACCGAGTTCTTCAATTCTGGCACGGAAATTCTGGACAATACCAACGAGCTTAAATGTACCAATATGCGGCTTATTGATGTAGAGAATTTCGGGCGAGGCTCCCGCATTCACAAATTCGGTGAGCACTTTGCGTCCATAGTGTTGCGGGTCTTTGACTTGGCTGTAGAGTTTGCCGTCAGAGAAAGTGCCTGCACCACCTTCACCAAATTGAGCATTAGATTCAGGATTAAATGTTGCTCTTTTTTTCCAGAAATTAAAGGTATCGGCTGTGCGATCGCGTACTGCTTTACCCCGTTCTAAAATAAGCGGACGAAATCCCATTTGTGCTAATGTTAGCCCCGCAAACATCCCTGCGGGGCCCATTCCAATAACAATGGGACGAGTTTTTAAATTACTAGGAGCCTTGGCTACATAGTGATAGCTCATGTCTGGCGTAATTGAGACATGGGGATCTGCTTGGAATTTTGCTAATAATTGCTTCTCTACCGATGTCTCAACATCAACGATGTAAACCAAGTAAATATCTGTTTTATTGCGTGCATCATAACTACGTTTAAAAATGGTGTAATCAATTAGTTCTTCTGGCTTAATTTGTAACTTTTTGAGAATTGCTAATTTTAGGGCATCTTCAGGGTGATCTAAGGGCAGTTTAATTTCCGTAATTCGTATCATAGGAATATTAGTTATTGTTCACAACTACTTTCACAACTTTAACATTAGGTACTTGCGATTAATTAAAGTACCTATGGCTAAGACTTCGCTTTTACCTATCACCTTGTCCGATGAGTCATTCAGTATGGTTTTCGTCATCGCACCCGCTTCTCGATATCTTGAATATGAATCTTAATATAGCTCGTACTTCATCAACTGACAGGGTAAAGAGCCATTGAGTACTGCCTTTCGTTCCGCGCATTTCAATCCAATCGTTTGTGATAACTGCTTATTACCACTCAGGACAAAAGCAGTCCATCCCTTAAATTGCTGTTTGAGAACATTCCCTAATTGCTTATAAAAAGCTCCTAAATCACTGTCACGTCCTAGCCTCTCGCCATAGGGAGGATTGCAGAAAAGAACACCACTATCGACAGGTGCAACAATTTCTGCCAGATCTAAGGCGGAGAAATAGACATGATTGGCTAAGCCACAATTTTGAGCATTGATCATTGCTTGATCAACTACTTCAGGATTGCGATCGCTACCCCAGATAGGCGCAGGTAAAGTATCTAAACGATTATCATCAGCTTCTTGAATTAATTGAGCTAAAAGTTCTTGATCAAAATCCAGCCAAGTCTCAAAGCCAAAATGTTCGCGAAACATTCCAGGGGCAATGTTGAGAGCTTTTAAACTTGCCTCTAGTGGCAAAGTTCCTGAACCGCATAGGGGATCGTAAAACATTTGATCGGGTTGCCACCCTGACATCTGGATGAGGGCAGCCGCAAGGGATTCCTTTAAAGGTGCGACTCCCACTGCAGGACGATAACCGCGACGATGGAGGCTATGACCAGAGCTATCAAGGCTAACAGTGCAGCCATTGTTATCAATATGTACGCTAATTTGTAAATCTGCTTCGTGGGTATCTACATCTGATCGCTCACCAAATCGATCCATCTGTTGATCAACGATCGCATTTTTAACTTTGAGCGCGGTGAAATGCGTGTGATTAAGTTGATCGTTTTTACCAGTCGCATTTACCGATAATGTCATCTCAGGGGTTAAATATTCTGACCAGTCAATCGCTTTAATTCCTTCATAGAGATCATCGGCATCAAAGCAGTCAAATTGATCGAGGTGCATTAAGATACGGAATGGGAGTCTTGCCCAGAAATTGACGCGATAAAGTAAAGCGCGATCGCCTGCAAAGCTAACACCACAAAATCCTGCCTCAACGGAATGAGCACCTAGTTGTTCTAATTCCGTTGAGGCAAGATTTTCTAAGCCTCTTGCAACAGTTGCAAAATATTGATTCATAAACCTATCATACTTTTACAGAGCAATTGTTTAGTATTCTCTTTAGTAAACTAAAAACCGAGAAGTTTGTTCCGCCCGCTAGGTGGGCGGAACAAACTCTGGTTGAGCTACTTAATATAGCGTTTACCAGTCTATAGATGATTTAAACAACCGCAAAGCACTATAGCTATATCAGTCAAAAAAAATCCCCACCTTTCGGCGGGGGTAAAGAATCGTTTTTTCTTAGTCTTAAACATTTTGATTGAGGAAACTCAAGATTTAAAGATTTTGTAGCCACCAAATCAAGCCATGCCCCGTGGATAACTCAAGAATTAGGAGAGAAGCAAAACCAATCATGGCAAGCCTACCGTTTAATAACTCTGCATAAGGCGTAAATCCAGCCTTATTACTTTCTTCGACGTACATCTTTGGTTCGATCGCAAAATTGTTGAGAATACCTCTTTCATCAACTCTGTAGCTGTTAGCCATTTCTTTAATCCTTATTTATTTCTATGTAAAGAACTATAACAAAATATTTCGAGATGTTAATCTAGCTAAAGACATGGATGGCTGAGTGACTGCACCTATACAAAGAGGTATACAAAAAGATGAGATTGATAACCCTAGTAAACTGAAAACCGAGAGTTTTGTTCCGCCCGCGTAGCGGGCGGAACAAAACTCTGGTTTGGGTTTTAATTAAGTTGAGCTACTTTTTATTTTCTTGTTCATCTCTCTTGATGGAGAGGGACTAGGAGTGAAGGATTGACAACCTTCAACAGAATATCGCTAACTAACAAAACTGGTAGTCATGCAATGTAATTATGTTGCAACTAACTATCTTCTTGAAGCTTAGCGTAATTAAGTATTATGGTAGTCGCGCATTCTTGACACAAAATCAGATCCATGACACCAAAAATTTCTTTCAAACTCTCCGAACTGGCAGCCGAGTTTGTTGCTACCCTACCCGATTGTCAATTTGAATCCGATGGTAATGATCCACTTATTACGGGTGTCGCGGCGATCAATAAGGCGCAATCTGGAGAAATCACCTTTGTGTCTTCATCAAAATTTGTCGCCCGACTGAAGGATACCCAAGCCAGTGCCGTGATTCTCGATCTGAAAACCCCGTCTCCTTTGCCCTGTATTCGTACCGCACATCCTCGGATTCTCTTTGCCAAGGTTCTCGAAAAGTTTTATCAACCACCTACACCACCCATTGGCATCCACCCCACTGCGATTTTGGGTGTGGATGTACAACTAGGGGCAAATGTGGCAATCGCTCCCTATGTCGTTATTAGCGATCGCGTCAAAATAGGTGATAACGTCACAATTTATCCCCATGTCGCTATTTATAACGATGTGGAGATTGGCGCAAACACTACGATCCATGCAAATTGCGTAATTAGCGATCATACTCAAATCGGGGCAAATTGTATCTTCCATCCCAGTACTGTGCTTGGTGGTGATGGTTTTGGTTTTGAAATATCCTCCAATGGTACTTGGTACAAAGTTCCACAAATTGGTCATGTTATTATTGAAGACAATGTGGAACTAGGTTGTTCCTGTGCTGTTGATCGTCCAGCCGTTGGCGTTACTGTCATTCGTAAAGGCTCTAAACTGGATAACTTTGTGCAAATTGGGCATGGTGTGGAAGTAGGAGCACATTCTGTTCTCGCTTCTCAGGTGGGCTTAGCGGGTGGTGTTACGCTTGGTCATCATGTAGTGATGGCAGGACAGGTCGGCGCAGCGAATCATATTCACATCGGTGATGGTGCAATCATTGGTGCAAAATCAGGCATTCCTAGTGATGTTCCCGCAGGGGTGACAATGATGGGATATCCTGTAGTTCCCGAAAAGGACTGGAAGCGAATTGTCATCTCAGAGCGTCAACTTCCTGATTTGTTGCATACCGTTCGCAAATTGGAAAAGAGAATTGCAGAACTAGAAGCAAAACTTGCTGATTAATCTATCGGGAGAGATCCTTTGCGTCTCTCTCAAATTGCTTGCATCAAAATGGAAACTGCTATATAGATCTTCAAATGTTTATCGATTTCCATACACATTATGATCGCCAATTACCAAATCTCATTAATTTGCAGACGTTTCATGTGACAACTATATTGCAGGAGGTAGATTTACCAAATACTTGCAGTCTCGGTTTACATCCATGGTTTGTTGATGAGACATGGGAAGATGCTTGGCAGAATCTCGAAGCATTGGCTAGCTTAGAACAAGTAGTAGCGATCGGCGAATGTGGCTTAGATCGGCATATTAATTTGCCAATAGAAAAGCAAATTATGATTTTTCAGAAACATCTAGAACTTGCAGAGTCAATTCGCAAGCCATTAGTAATTCATTGTGTAAGAGCCTTTGCTGAATTAATTGCACTCAAAAAAAGCTCTAAATCTTCTGTTCCTTGGATTATTCATGGCTTTCATAAGAAAATAGAAGTCTTTCAGCAATTACTGAGGCATGATTTTTACTTCTCTTTTGGTGCGGCAATTTTAAGTGATCGCGCTCCTGTGATTCAGGCGATCGCTAATGTTCCCGATGGCAAATTTCTCCTCGAAACCGATGATCAACAGGATCTTAATATCAAGCAAATTTATGATCGTGTCGTTACATTGCGTCAAGTGTCCCTCGAAACTTTGCAAACGCAATTACTCGAAACTTATCACCAATTGACTAGATTGTGTTGATTCAGGAGCAAGATCGATGCCATCTATTCCTAAACCAATTTCGCTGAGCAATTCTTGGGCAGCATTGAGCATTTCAGATTCGAGATTTTTAAGGTCTTCGCGAGTACTGAGATAGGTTTTTAGTGCGGTCATCGGATCGAGTGCCTCGGCGGTACTGAGATCGGGTAAGCGAGTGCGAGGATTTTGGCTGACGACTTCAGGGATGAGGGAATAGTTATGAGCATTTTCCATTGCTTCATGCAAGATGCGATCGTCAATCAGGGATAACTGTTCAGCTCTAATTTTGTAGATTAAACGAGCGATCGCATTGTCGATTTTGCCTTTCAGAATTGCTTTGAGTAACTTCCCCTGTGGATCTTCGGATTGAGTAACATCAACTTCTATCGTCCGAAAGCCCCGAGTGGGAATAGGACAAAATTCAAACCTAACATTCCCCTTTTCGACTTCTAGCCAACAATAGCCCTTAGATTCATTCTCCTCTCCAAAATCCACTCTCTCAATGCTCCCTGGGTAAACTACAAGTGGCTGTGTGGCAAGAATTTGATGGCGATGCACATGACCAAGAGCTACATAGTCAAATGCTTCACGGGTGAGCATTGACAGGGGAATGGTGAAGCCTTTTCCTGCGGCAAGAAATCGCTCTGCCCCATAGGTTGCGGTATCAACCATTACATGAGCTAATAAAATCGTAGGTAATTTGGAATCAAGTTGACGGATTTCACCTTCGAGAACTACTTGCAATCGATCAATCAGAAATTGACTGACTTCACTCATGGAGAATCCTTCTGTTTCTGATTTCGTAAGCAAAGTTGATCGCGTAATCCAAGGTAACGTAATAATCTGAATATCGCCTGCATTGGTGGCAATCCGATGGGTAGCGATCGTGTCGCCAACGGTGAAGTTCGGCACAGCAAGACTGCGATATATAGCAAGACTTGCGCCGCCAATCCCTTGTGAATGTTGGTCATGGTTGCCTACTAATAGCACTGTTGGGATACCTGCATCGGCGAGGCGGCGAAATTGATTGGCGAAGGCTTGCTGAACTAATGGTGGTGGTGTAGCATCAGGGAAGGCATCACCACCAAAAAGAACGATATCGGCAGGTTCGTTAATTGCGCGATCAATGCAGATAGTAAGCGCTGATACAAAGTCCTCTAGACGAGTGTTTAGCCCTGTTTGAGGATTGACTTTGCCGTGTGTAATGCTGCCGAGATGGATATCGGAGAGATGTAAAACTTTTATCGCCATGCGCTTGAGGGATTAATAGAATGCTAATTTTCTCTGGTGATGATGGCTAAAATCGTTGGTTTGAGACTATTTTGGCATAGTTTAATCTGACTGAATGGTGATTGCTTCATAAGTAGCAAAAAGCTTGACTTCGACAAGCTTTTTGCTACTGGAATTGTGACAGAAACTCTAACATTAATTCTTCTTCCGACATTTGCTGTTTTCTCATAAATTCGGGACCTCTCAAAAAATCTTTAATCGTGATGCGGCGATCGCGAAAATCGACAACAAATTGATACATTTGTTCGACAATTTCAATATGAGACTCAAATTCAAGTAAAGCTTCACCAATCAGGTCACCACCATACTTGCTAAATTTCTTGAAAACCGCAGTCATCTCACCCTGTTGTGTTTTTTTCGTAAGTTTTAGTTGGCGCTTTAAAGTTTCCAATTGCTCCTTAAGATAAGTATTTTCTGCTTCTACCTTAGAGCAGTGCCGTGTTAGATCATCAGAGCTATCGCGATCGATAATTGCCCCCAACTCTTGCTGCTTTTCAATCGCCAATAGCCTTGCCAAATCACCATTTTGATAGGCAAGATTAATTTCCTTCATAATCTCTGTACGATATTCCTTTTCTGCTTCATCAGTCACCTTGTCAGGATGAAAGCTATCAGCTAACCGCAAAAAAAGCTGACGAATTTTTTTTAGCTCATCACGATCTGGCCTAGGTATATCTTCTACAAATTGCTGATGAGTGCGTCCTTTATAACTATCCCAATTAGGCTCACTTTCAAAATCATCACCATGTTCAAATATCTCTTCAAATCTATCTGATACTTTTGGCAAATGTTTAGGACTGATGATCCCATCGATTTGGAGATGATAGTAGACCATCTCAATATCTTTACGAGACTTCTTGCCAAATTTTCGACTAGTGAATATTTCTTGAAAAGTTGCATGAATTTGTGCATCTAGTTCTAAAATCTTTTGTCGAAATGGAGCTACACGCTGAGCTATCTCAATCTCAACATCTTTAATACTATTGTTAAGATTATTTAACTTGATGCGGTTAGTTTCAATTTGTTTGATGAGCTTACTATTTTCTTTCTCTAAAAAGTTGAGACGAAGACGCAGATCCGAAAGCCCAAGCTCATTATTAGTATCTGTGGCAATTTTAGATTTTCGAGCCATCGATTTGAATAGGAAACTGAATCAATATTCTAATCTAAAAATCCTAATTCGATGGCTCAGTGGCTTAGCGCAATCGGAGTTGTGAAGTACATTTAGCTTAAAACATAGCTTTTGAGCTGATGCTTAAATCAGATCACCTAATAAACTCGATACTTCACCTTGCATATTAGTGCGGTTATCGTCATAGAGCATTAAGGTATCTAGCTTCTTATGGCGCGAAAGTTTTTGAACTTTGCGGACATTACCATTAGTAGCATCAAGAGCAGCCGTGATCGCCGAGTGGCGAATACGGTGGGGAGACATTTTTTTAGTAATTCCTGAGTCTTTGGCTAGTTGATTGACAATTTGGTAAATTGCCGATCCAGTCAATCTATGTCCGTGATTGACTGGATCGAGAGAGTAAAATAAAGGTCGATCGCTATTTTTTGTCTTAGCTTGAGACAACCAGTCTTGAATTGCGTTAGCGGTTCCCATACTAAGACTAATAAGACTCTTTTGAGAGCCATGTCCTTTGCTTAGAATTTGTAGCGATCGCGCTTCATAATCAAAATCACCAATATTCACACTAACAACCTCATTGCGACGCAGGGCATTGTCCCAAAGAAGTCTCAAAATGGCAAAATCACGCTTTCCCTTCACAGTATTCCGATCAATTTTTAACAGCATCGTGCGTATACCATCGGGCTTAATTCCAGTCGTATCACGATAGGTTTGGACTGTCTCAGTTTGGATATCATCAAGATTCCAAGTACATTTGCCCAGTTTAGCAGCGAAATTTACCAATGACTTGAGAGCCGATAGACGACGGTTAATAGTTGATTCTTTTAAGCCTTGCTTAATCAGATCTGACTTGTAACGTAGAGCGATCGCGATCGCCTCAAAGCGGTTTAATTGCAAAAATTGGGCAATCACTGTCTCGTTTGGCTTTTTTTCGTAGGCAGCTAGAAAAAAGTAACGTAAATCATTCTCATAGGCGCGTCTAGTGTTGAGACTGCGTTTATCTGCAAGAAGAGCCTTAAGAATATCTACATTAAAGGCAGTCAAGGCATTGAGGTTTGAACTATTTACAGCGATTATTTGAGACTCATTAGTATCTTCATAAGTCCCATTTTGATTCTCAGATTCTAAATTAGATACATTAGTCAGTCTTAATTGAGTCTCGTTAGTCGCAATTATAGTCTTATCAAGTATCTCAAGTTCTCGATTTAAGATATGCTTTTCTTGCTTGAGTCGCAATTGCTCAGGAGTGATCGCCTCAGTAATACCCACATTAGTCGCCGCCCGTTTAACAATGCCATAGATCGCTGTTCCCGTAAGCCGATGCCCGTAGTTTGCACGGTCTAGGGATATGAATAAAGGAGCTAGGATATCTTCATTCTCGCTAGGAAGATGCGTTAAATTGAGCCAGTCTTGTAATGCGTTGGCTGTGTCTAAACTGAGACTAATTATTTCTTTCTGGTTTAATTGCCCTTGTCGTTTATAGCATTTGTCAACCCGTAGCGATCGCCTCTCATAATCGACATCATTAATATTAATCGCGGTAACCTGCTGTCGCTTGAGAGCATTCTCAATGAGTAATCGCAAAATCGCATAATCACGCTGACCTGCCAATGTACCAAGATCGCAAGCCCTCAGAAGTTGTTCTGATAAGTCGCTCTGTAAGGTCATTGATCATTACGCATCATGATTTACTGCTAAAAACTTTGTAGGTGATCGCACCTAAAATGATTAAGCCAACAGAAGGAACCCAGTTATAGCGAATCCAGTACAGCAAATTATTAAAAAAGTAGCTAAATTCACGAGATACCCAAGCAGCAATCGCAATTGCTCCTACAAACATTACAAAATACATAACTATTTTTGTCATTTTCTGTTTTCCTAAAGAATTCCTTTCAAAAATGAGTCCATTATAAACGTGATACAAATCAGTTTAATTACTCCATATTGCTTACCAATACCCAAGCTTAGCCATTTTTTTAGAGATTGAGCAATATATGAGCCACTGCCAGCAAGACTTTCAGTAAAACGCATCATAATATTAAATGCAATATGGTTAAGACTAATGACTAAAACCTTGCTTATTAGGTTTTTATTTATTCATGTTTTATATAAAATTCATACACAATCACAACAAAAAGTCTATGTCGCGTACTGCCCCCTACCAACCTGCCCTTTTGCGATTGCTCCATAGCGCGATCGCTTTATTAGTATTTGGCTCATTGATTACAGGCTTTATGGTTTATGACAGATATGACAAAAGATTTGGAACACTTAATTTACCAATCATCCGTGATACACAAGGCATTCATGGCACGATCACTCTAACATTTTTATGCCTCTTGCCAATCTTTGCCATTTACTGCTTTCACATAGGGGATCGTCGTTTAATCCAAAAAGAATCGCTTAAACAATTACAAGAAGTGGGAAAACCGATTTGGTGGATCTCATTACAGCGATTTGCCAATAGCCTATTGCTGCTATCTGCAACCTTTGCTGTGATTACAGGACGGATGATGCAAGAGGAATGGCTGCCTAGTAAAGAGTTTGACCATGCTTGGTATATCGGGCATCTAATAGGATGGCTATTAATGAGTGTAAGTGTTGCGATCCATCTATTAATGAGTGCTAAGGTTGGCGGCTTACCTCTATTGCTATCTATATACAATTGGAAAATCAGATCCGATGATATGCCCAAGTTTTGGCTACGCAGTTTTAAACTCAAGCCTTCCAACACATTTCTGTTCTTTTTTGAAGCCATAGTAATTGGTGGCATTGCGATCGCCTTTATCTTGCCGTTAATATTTGCATCGCCTCAATAGACCTAGCTAATGCAATATTAACCAATCCTTTACAATGACCATTGTGTCTTAATCATTTTGTGAATTGGTGTTACTAACTGTATTGATAAACTAGTGGGCAGAAATATGATCAAAAAAGACTTAACTTTACACAGCGATCATGGTTGGAAGTCCGAAGAAGGATACAAGATTTTTGTTGCCGATCGAGGTGCGGTAAGGTTTGATTTTCCTAAAGATTGGATAGTAAAGTTTAAAGAAAAGTCAGTTAGTTTTCATGATCTCGAACCACCAGATGACACTGGCGCATTAGAAATGTCCTTTAATCGTCTTCCACCTAACGATTGGAGTACTTTTCCTCTCAAAAAAACTCTGCATCAAATTCTTGAGGATGATGACCGTAAAATTACCCATAAAAGCAAAGTTACTAGTGCCAATCGCGATGGGATGCGGCTAGTTTGGGCAGATATTCAATATATTGATGCTACTGAAAAAAGACCCGCCACATCTCGTATTTTGGTGGGTATCGGTAGTAATGTCCAAGTCCTTTTTACCTTTGACTATTGGATAGAAGGCGAAGAACAAATGCGTGAAGTTTGGGCGGTCATGTTGCGCTCTCTGAGGCTTGGGCTATTTATACCTGACCCAACGAGAGGTCATGTTGTAAATCCTAGCTTCAACTAGCCAAAAGTGGCAACTTTGTACAATGTTCAGCTACTTTTAGTTTTTGGTGTATTGTTAACTCACTCAAAGTGATTTAGGATAAACGGCGCAAGGTGTCTGCAAATGTCTGATTTAGTAGATCAGCTTTTGATGGGTATTTAAACTGGGTATAAAAATATGGCTCAAGTAATAGCGACAGTCAATATGAAAGGGGGTGTTGGTAAAACCACCTTAACCGTCAATATTGCCACCTGTTTGGCGAAAATTCATCGCAAAAAGGTTTTAGTCGTAGATTTAGATACCCAAATCAGTGCCACCCTGAGCATGATTTCCCCCGCCGAATTTGCTAAATGTCGTAAAGAAAATCGCACTCTGAGATATTTAGTTAGTCAATCGATCGCTCGTTACGGTGTGCAGGTCGAAGATCCTGAAGAAAGAATCTACCAAATTAAAGATATTGTCATCCCCCATGTGTGTAAAGTTCAAGGCTTAGATCTGCTGGTTGGCGATATCGACCTATATGATGAGTTTTTAGTCTCAGAGATGCTCTATAACCGTTCGCTTTTATACGAAGAAAAACAAGCCTTCCAAAAGACATGGAGCAAATTTGAACAAGGTTTAATCAAAGGTATTCTGGCTCCTGCACTCAAAAATTACGATTACATTATTCTTGACTGTGCCCCTGGCTATAACTTGATTACGCGAAGTAGCATAATTGCTAGTAACTATTACCTGATGCCGTCTAGACCTGAACCTCTTTCCGTCGTCGGTATTCAGTTATTAGAAAGACGAATTGAGAAATTGCGAGAAGTCTATCGAGATGATAATTCGGTGAATATTCAGTTGTTAGGAATTATCTTCAGTCTATCGGCAGGATTTACTCTCAGTCGCTATTACAATAAAGTCATGGATCGCGTAAGTGCCGATTTTAGTAGTGCTAAGATTTTCAAAACAAAAATTCCCAATGATGTAAATATCGCTAAAGCTGTAGATGATTTCGTCCCCGTATCCCTCTCTAACCCCAATTCAGGTGGAGCAAAAGCCTTTGCAGAAGTAACCGTAGAACTTTTAAAAAAGTTAGAGATCTCTCTAGGTATGAAGGAGCAAACGTCAAGGTTGAGTTTAGTAGATTTAGAATAAATTCTGTGGTGGTTTAGATAAAGAGCCTCACCGTAGTATCTTTGTGGCAAGGCTAAGAATTAGGAAAGATCATAATGCAGCGATTACTATCATCTCTACAACAAATAGCTAAACCCTGTCATCACTGTGAAGGCAAAGGCTATATTGAACTACGCGACTGTTCTGGAGAGATTCAACGAGAAGAAAACTGCTCATTTTGTAATGGGAAAGGCAAAATAGAGCAAGATGAGCTATCAGATTAATCTACGAGGCGATCGTTGAATTTTTAAGGTAAGCCAGTAAAGATTCTATATAATTTGCTATACCTTACTTGAAATATCATGACTAGGAGCAATAATGTCCGATTTGATCAGCAGCCACTATGATGACCAATATTTTGACTGGCAAGCTCCGATTGGTGAGTTTGGAGGATGGGCAAATCAAACCAAATTTATTAAATACATATCAGAGCATAGTGAAGTATTAGACTTTGGCTGTGGTGGTGGATTTCTGTTGAGAAATCTGAAATGTGCTAAAAAAGTCGGAGTCGAAGTAAATCCAGCCGCCGCTGCTACTGCAAAGAAAAATGGGCTTGAGATGTTTCGCAGTGTCGATAAAATCCCTGATGATTACGTTGATGTGATCATTTCTGACAACGCTTTGGAGCATACTCTCCAACCACTTCAAGAACTCAAATCACTATATAAAAAGCTGAAAACTGGCGGCAAAATCATATTCGTTGTTCCTTGTGAAGCGATTTCCTATAGCTACAAACCTAATGATATTAATCATCATCTTTATAGCTGGAGTCCCATGTGCATAGGCAATCTTTTCACCGAAGCAGGATTTTCAGTAATTGAGTCTAAACCTTATATTCACAAGTGGCCACCAAAATACCAACTAATCGCCAAAATTGGCGGCAGACCTCTATTTGAAATCGCCTGTCGTATTTTTGGGAGGATTGAACGAACTTGGTTTCAAGTAAGGGTCATTGGCGAAAAACTTTCATAAAGTAAAAACAAAGATTGTGGCGAGGCTTTGCTTCTCTACAATCTTTGTTACGCACAAAGTACGCACAAAGTACGCTTGATTACTCATGTTAAATATGACACCATCGTTTACTGGTTCACCTATTCTTATAACGTAGTAATGAAAAGTTATCTATTCATAGCTGCTGCTGCAATCGCTTTATTTGGATGTGAGTCTCAACCTAGTTCAAATCCTAGTCCTCCTGTACCTAGCGCTACAACGAGTAATTCTCCTACAAACCAAGCGATCGCTAAGGTGTCATTGATTGAAGATAAGCCAGTGTTTGTCGCATCTCAACAAAATCCACAGCCTAAAGAAATTGATGCTCAGGTAGGAATGGATTTATATGTAGCTGATACAGTTCGTACTGAGGCAAATGGCAAAACGCAGATTGAGTTTAATAATGGGGTGGGCTTTCGGATTGGAGGTGATTCCATTTTGCAAATCCAACCTCAAAATCGCTTGCACCTAAAATCTGGAAAGATGATTACTTGGATTAAACCTGGTTTAAAAGTTCCAACAGAAATTTCTACGCCCTACGCAACTGCTGCTATTCGTGGCACAACAGCTTTTGTGGAAATTCCTAAGGATATCAATCAAGGTGTCAGATTTTTCTCTTGGGAAGGAACAGTATCAGTGAAGCTACCTAACCAATCAAAGGAAATTGTGTTGGTGACTGGCGAAGAAATTCTGATCAAACCCAATGATACCAAGCCTCCAGTTGTCCGCCGTTTAGACTTGCAAGAGTGGAAAGATAACGTCTCTAGAAAAAGTTCCTTTCTACGAAGCTTTAAAACACCTCTACCCACTCAACCAATCATCGATAAATTAACCCCTGGACAGCCGAGCCTTGATAAAGCTAATTAACGTCAGTTCGGGTTAAGCTGGCAAATTTTAAAAGCCCAAAAGTAAAAGCCTTGCTAGGCAAGACTTTTACTTTTGGGCTTTGAGAGAGGGTTTGCTACGCAAACCCTCTCTCAAAGCCTGTTTCAAATTATCCCGAACTCACGTTACGCTTAGCATAACTTCGCCGATTCCAAGGTGTTTTTTCAAGTATCTGGACATATACAAGCTTATTTTCTCGTTTAAACCATGAACGATGATTTTGTGTTTCAAGCAGTATTAGTCCTTGAGTTATTTGCTCGCATTCAATCGCATAACCTTCATAGTTATCCCTTGATAGATAAATTCGGTTGTTTGTATCCCAATTCCAATAATTTTCTTCCTCCTGAGTAGACTGTATCCGCGATCTCCAAAATGCTTCAAAATCATCCAAATGTTTTTGGTCGATTTTTGTCAATAGAGCAGTGACAAGCTGGTTATCAGCTACTAACGCAATTTATCTGAAATTGAAATTTTACGAGCTTTGAATATTGTACATTATTCTTTGATATTTTAAAAGAACTTAGCTAGAATTGACTGCTAAAACGTTTAAAAAATAGGTTTGCTTATGAATTTATCCTAGCTTATGTAAAGAGCCATTATCGTAAGCAAAGTTACTAGATAGACTTTTTACATAAATTCGTAAGCTTGCGAATTTATGTTTACTTAAAGCCCAAATTCCGCTCGTAATGGAAGGGAAAAAACAATTACGAAAAAGGTCTAGGAAGTAAATACTAACGTTGGAAAACAAAGGCTCTTTGAGGAAACGAAAGCCCAATGCGGCAAATCTTAATGACCGCAAGGGTGCAACCTTGGTTTTTTAAAAACTTAAAGATTCTGGTCTGTGAGTAGCTTAACGCTGAATAATTTGTTGGGTACTATGCACTGCTGTAATCAAGATGTTTGCTGCACGATCAATTTCTGCATCGGTTGTGAATTTGCCGATGCTAATTCGTAAGGCTCCTTCAATAAGATTTGTGGGTAGGTTAATGGCTTGCAAAACATGAGAAGCAGTCTCAACACCTGATGAACAAGCTGAGCCTGTGGCGATCGCCAGTTGATCGCGAATTCTGGTAATGATCGCTTTGTTGGGAATATTTGGGACGGAAATATGTAGGTTTCCCGCCAGTCGGTTGAGGCGATCACCATTGATCGTTAGATCGGGAATACTTTCTAGTAATAAAGATTGGAGGCGATCGCGTTTAGCTGCAATTGCTTGTTCGTCGGCTAACATTTCTTGCTGACGCAAGCGGCAAGCTTCACCCAGACCAGCAATACCTGCGACGTTGAGCGTCCCTGCTCTGATCCCTTTTTGCTGTCCACCACCATAAATTAATGGCTGAAGATGATAGCCTTTACGCAAAATTAAGGCTCCGATGCCTTTAGGGGCATACATTTTATGTCCTGAAAGCGTTAGATAAGTAATGCCCCAATCGCGAAAGTTAATCGGGATTTTGCCAACGGCTTGGGTAGCATCACAAAGAAAGGGGGCGTTATAACGTTGAGCGATCGCGCCGATTTCTGGCATAGGGTAAATAGTGCCGATCTCATTATTGGCTGCCATCACACAAATTAAATCTATGCCTTGAGTGCAAGTTGTTTCTACATGTTCGAGGTCTAGTTTGCCTTGGCGATCGACTTTTAAAAGGATCATCTCGGCAATTCCCTTCTTGACTAGGGCATCACAAGTATCAAGAACAGCTTTGTGTTCTATGGGTAATACCGCTATTTTTAGCTTATGGGCGCTAGGTGATTTTGGGGTTAATCCTTGCAGCACCAGATTAATGCTTTCGGTCGCACCCGATGTAAAAATTACTTCTCTAGGTACGGCTCCAATTAAATCAGCGACTTGTTTGGCGGCTTGTTTGACTGCGCGATCGGCTTTGTCTCCATAGGTATGGTCAATGCTGCTGGCATTGCCAAATTCTGTCTGCATATATTCCATGACTACGGAAGCGACACGCGGATCAACGGGTGTGGTGGCGTGGTAATCAAGATAAATGGGGCGATCGCTTTGCATATTTGAGAGTTCTAGTAATAGTTTCGATGGCTTCCTGAATTTTTCGATTCATTTGGAGAAGGATCGCTGCCGCATTCTGGACAGATAAACATCCATCTGTCACGATATTCTCGATGATCAGATTTGCGATGAAAGTAGTTACTGAACTTGAGCAAATGATGATGATCGCCAGAACAGCTATTCGCCACCCAAAAATCACCGCATTCTGGACAGCCGTAATATGTGCTTAATCCTTGGGTGAAAATGTTTTGTTTGGGATTAAGAGAATAGCCGCAGGATATACAGGTGGAAATAAGAGATTCGTGGAGATGATATTGCAGTAATAGGCGAATAATTTTTTTGAGTTGTTGATTGGCTTTCTCAGGATCAGAATCAGGAAAGAGCGCGATCGCCCCATATTGATGTCCAACATAATCATTCTTATTTTGACCAACTCGAAATTTCTCTCTAGCAAAGCGACTAAATGGTACTTCACCCCAATAGTCATAATTTCCGTCAGTATGGAGAACAAAGCAAGCTTGAAGCTTTAATTCTTCTTGATATCGAGATTTGGCAATGTCGATGACATCTTTTTGAAAACGGTCATAGCCTTGATCTCGGTAGTTGCGATATTTAGCATCAAATCCAAATTTAGATACTGACATTCCATTTATCGAAACTTCAATTAGAATATCTGGCTTTCGCAGTTTGCCATAGAGGTTGTATTGTTCGGATTCGTAAGTGAGCGTTACTGTTAGTTGACGGCGATCGCCTAATTTTTTGCTTAATCGAAATGGTCTATTTTTAGGAATTTGGATAGTTCCTATAGATACTGTCAAGTTCTCAAATAAACCTTCTGATGGCTCGTAGCTCATGCCAGCATAGAGAATAAAGGCACTATAAATACTAACAAAGCACCAGATCTCATAGATTTCCCAAACTGGTTTGATATTTTTGGGCGTGAGATTTTCAAAGGAAAGAATTTGCTGTTGCAAGTTCTCTAGTAAATGTCCTTGAGTACTGCTATAGCAAGCGTAGATAGCTCCATAAGCTGGTGATCCCGTTAATCTCAAAGAATGGTTTGGTAAGATGTGAGGTGTAGTTATATTTTTTAAAAATGGTGAATTACGAGCATATTTTGCCCAGACCAGACATTCTTGCAGTTGCTTGATTTTGTCCTCGACTGATAATTCAAATTGATTAATTTTTTGGGCGCGTTGATCGATGTTTTTTTGAGCGTCTTCCCAAAACTTAGTAAGCTGATGATCGCTGCTACGGCGACTAGGAATTAATCGTCTTTCCACATTATCAATTTTTAACGCTTTTAGGCTAGAAATAATTCCATTAGCGATATCCTGTAAATAAATATCTAGCAAGTAACAGAGAAATTGATTTTCAGAACAGTTAGTGGTTTCAGTCCGAACCATACCCATAAAATTTTGCTTTACAGGTTGAGAATAGGCTGTGATTAATAATTTAGGAGATGTATAAACCCTAGAGCGGCTGACCTTGCCGATGGTGGTTTCAATATCTTTGAGCGATCGCTTTTCGAGAGCAATCCAATTTTGTTGCATGACTGATGTAAGTTCAATCAGTGCATCGGCGGTTGTCAGCATTCCTTGATAGGGAGACCATTTCTGTCCATAGCCAGTCTCTCCTGATGCTTGGGCAGTAAGAATCTTAATTTCCCGATTCACACAACTAGATACTGATAGTGCGAGTGTGCCAATATCCGCAATCATCCGATCCAATTGACTATCAGTTAAGCTCGCAGGATGGATAGCTAATCTAGTTTTTGTTGCTTCAATTTGGTTTCCCTTGTCATCAATGAGAATTATTGTCACAATTCCTGCACTACTGATAATTGAAGGTGGAATTTGATTATTTTTAAACTGCCAATAGTTAGTTTTTGCGACATTTAATAAATCAATATTCGGATTACCTAGCAGCCTAACTTTACCTAGCCAGCGATCGCTTAGGTAAAGTTGCCAAAATTGCCGAAATTGTTGGATATGTTGCAGCCCATCTTCGTCAGTGGGTAAGACATTACCGCGATCGTCCACAAATTTTATAGTGGGATAGTTAGCCATAGTTGATTACCCCCAATAGCGCACTATTTGGCGGCGCTCATCGTTAAGTTGACGTTCTAGGCGATCGAGAATATTGGCGGGATCGTAGGTTTTGTAATTTTGTTTGAGTTCCTTGAGCCATTCTTGAAAGAGACTATTAGTTTGATTATCCTTAAAGAAAGAAATTCTCGGCAATATTTTGGTGAAGAGGAAATGACTAAAAGCTTCTTTAGGATTCAATTCTAGCCAATCTGCGATCGCACAAAATACCGCATAATCTTTCATGGTGCGATAGCCTAGAGGGATACCTAGTGCTGACGCTTCGGCAAAATAATCTTTTTGCCATTGCTGAATTTTTACCCAGTCCTGAGATTTTCCATTGATAACCAAATCCCAATTTTTCTTATATCCATCGTGGAGAACTTGCCTAAGTTTGGAGCTAGAGATGGAATTAATTTGGGTTGCTGCTTGATTGGTGACTTGTTTAGGTAATTGATTAAAATCAGCGATCGGATAGGTAATCGTATAGGAGCGATCAATTACCTTGGGACTAAGATCATAGGTAGTTTCATCAGAATTTAATGTGCCCAGTAAAATCATGTTTTGTGGTACAGGTTGATGCGATCGCCATTTTTGCAAAAACATTTTTAATCTTTGTTGTCTGGCTTTTTGCTTCGATTCAAGTTGTTTCTGTTTTTCTAAATAATCAATTTCTTGCCATAGTTCTCTTTCTATATCATCAGAAAAAAGGAGTATGGAGTTATCATCTTTTGCTTCATCTAACTCATTAGATTCACGGAATTCACGAGAATACTCTAGCTTTGACAACAAATCTGAAGCATAGTTCTCAATTTTGGCTAGATTTAACTCGTCAAGACAAATTAAGTTTAATCTTTCTCGATCTGTTTCGGCATTTTTTAAAGCTGTGAGAAAGCTGGTAGGGCGAAATATCTCATGAATTGGATCAAAGAATCCCAATAAATCCGCAGGCTCAATCCATGCAGGACGTACAGGAATAATCGCACAGGAACCACCGATCAATTTTGCTGAATGCTTGACAATACTAGTTTTGCCAACGCCTACAGAGCCATTGAGCAGTACAATTCCCCCTGAATAAAATCCTGATAGCATAGACAGCAGGAAGCTATTGGCGATATTTCGGGATACCTGCAAACCTTCTTTTTGTAATTGCTGATGCCATTTAGTACCAAGTTTACTGGGTAATTGCACTGGCTCAATCACTCGATTTGGTAAGATCTCAACAGGAACTGCAAGACGATAAGGCTCTATTTGTTGCCTAATCTCCAATAGTTGGGCTTCCTGTAGCTTTAGCTGTTCTTGTCGGACTAGAAATTGTTTAGTGCGATCGGCTAAAGATTGAATTTCTCTAGTCAATTGCTTCTGTTTAGCTTCAAACTGTTCTTGAATTTCTCTAGTTCTAGTAGTAGCAAGTTCTTCTACTTCTTGGTTAAGGTTATGCCGTTGCAGGTTAAGAGACTCTTGTTGCTTTTTGACAGATTCACGCTCACGATTCAACTCAGATAATTTTTCCTGAACTTGTTTAGTGAACTCTGCCGTTCTAGACTTAACCAATTTGGCAACCTCTTCAGGAATAGCAATTTCTCGCATTTCCAGTTCTTTCTCTTTCTGTTTGAGAAACTCTTCTTCCCGAATTAGTTGTTTTTTATACTCTTTCAACTCGTTAAGCTTTTCTTCTGTCCTAACTAATGCAATCTCTTCCGCATGAGCATTGATATTAGCTTTTTTCTCTTCTATGAGGCTTAGATGTATATCCCATTGCTCCCTTAGTTTATTAGGATGTAATCTTCTAAGTTGAGTTGCAACTTCTTCAGCAATATTTTTAGTGACCACCTCAATCTCAATTGCTTCAGGATCACCTTCTTCCTCACGTTTGCGATCATAACTGCGTTCACCGACATTCCGCCAATCAAAGATCACATAATCATCTTTAATCAATTTATCACTGGAGCAATTCTTTCTTAGACCAAAGAATTTTTTAACTTTAGTACCATCAGATAAAGTTATAACCAATAAAGGCTCAATAAGAACAATAGCATCTGTAACGATCTTTGCTCGTCCTGCTAATTTCCCCCCGTATAGGCAATTAAGCCATCTCGCATCAAAAGGATCTTGATTTAATTCAGTCATGATTTTTTTAGTTCTATCTGTATTGATTAATCGCTTGGATGATGCAAACTATCTTTCTATTTTATATAGCCAATTAGCAATAAATCCATGACTAATTGCAATATTAAGCTGTGGCAAAATGACTGAAGCATAAGCTTTATGTAGCTTTTCAAATTCTAGTAAGTCACTTTTGTTTGATACTCGCAACTCTGCTATAAAAGGCTCAATGTAGCGATACCAAGTTCTCTCAGTCATATTTGCATGGGATACAATCAAGCCTTTATGTTGTATACCTACGAATAAATCAAAATAAATATTTGAGGGTAGATTATCAGATTTAGAGGAATTAACTTCTTTAGACGTTGGGATAAGATTCCATAAAAGATCATGAGTTACAAAAGACCAAGGCAAGTAATGATCTAGCGAAAGATTATCCGTTGTTAGAGTCTGATTAGAGTAAATGCAGGTCAGATTTTGATGCTCTAAAACTTTTTTCCAGTATTCAGTCTGATTTTTGAGAGAATCTCTTTGTATTGGAGCAAATAGCTTATTACTGATAGCTGGTGTACTAGGATTGCATTTTTGCATATATTTTAGCCATTCCCAAGAAATCCAACCTCTTATAATTGAGTAATTTATTTTGAAGTAATCTATCCATTCAGGATGAACTATTACTGATAAGCAATCATCACTATACTTTAGTAACGGCTTACGAGTTTCAAAATACTGGTTTGAAAGTTGAATAACAGTTGCATTGACCTTACTATCTACAAGACCCCGTAACTCTCCACGAAAAAAAGCAGTATTGATACGAAAAGGCACATAATCCATTAGCGAATAGTCCAGTTTTTGACTTGAAATATTTGCTCTTAAATTTTCTTTCCCCGCGTAATCTCCTTTTATGCTTGTTTTATCTACATTTAGATTTAATTTTTCTATTTGAGAAGGAATCATATCTTGGTTTCCAAATGAAAGTTTGCAAAAACTGTATGGATACCAAGCATTTGCAAGCATTTCAATGATTAACTCCTGAAAGCTGATTGATTGAGAAGGAGAAAATCGTCTTCTATTGATAATATCTAAAAGAGATAGAAGAAAAATATACTTATATGAGTTAGTTGTTTTATCAAATAGTCGGGACAATGCGCTTATATCCAAGCTTTCCGATATTGGCAATTGTGAAACAAGAGGATTTTCCATGCTAGATTTAGGTTATAGTTGATGCGTAATGTGATGGGTTAAGTATGCAAGTTAAGCTGAGTAAATATACATCAAAGTTGTTGCTTATATTAAAAGAACATCTTGATTCTGAAGATATAGATGTTATTGAGTTAGCAATTACAAACTTGTATGATCAGTATGTTAAGGAAGGAAAAATAGAAGATATACAAGACGGTAAACCTTTATCATTAATGGAATCACTTGACTCTGCTGGTTTGCTAGATCGTGACTTTAAATGTGTGATTAACTCTAACTTGGAAGAATATTTTGTTACAGCTAAAACAGAAGAAGATGCTTGGCAACAAATGGCTATTAAATTTCCTGAAGAAGTTGAAAGTGGTTTTATAATTACAGAACATGAATTTAAGCTAAATTTTTAGATAAATATTCAAGCAAAGATAAATTGAGATATCCACAGATCAAAGGTTTTTAATGCTTTCTCCAATAGATCTAGAGGATTATGCCAACGGCGGACAGTTTCGGCGGGGGAGACAGCGCGATTCTGCTCGATGATGGCTTTGGCTTCTAGGCGATCTAAAATCGTCTGAAGTGAATCTGCATTAATGCCAAGAACCTCTGTTAGTCCTAGTGTTTGTTGTAAGATTTCGCGGGTTTGGACAGAGTTGGTGTCGCCGAAGTCGCGTTCCCAGAGTTGCGACAGCAAGTAAGCAATGAGATAGTCATTGGGCTGATTGGCTTGACCAACTGCAAATTTATCTTTCTCGATCGCTTTGACAAAGCCGCAACCAAAAAGGGCATGAGGTTCTGTGTAAGCACGCAGCAAAATATTGAGGTCTTTGGCAATGTTTTTAGCTGCTTTGGTAAATACTGACCCCGCATAGCTTTCGAGTTCTTGGCGAGTAAAGGTTTTGCGTTGTGGCAAGAAGCTATAAACAAACCATGTCCAGCCGCCCCAGTCGGTGGGATCGAGTGGTGGGGTGGCTAGTCCTTTGTCGCTGAAACTGAGATAGAAGTGCATCAGCCAATCGGTGATGGGTGATTGGAGATAAGGATCATGTTTGCGGGCGATCGCGCCTTGTGGTGTGAGTTTGCCTGTCTCTCGATCAACTAATCCAGAACGAATAGACCAAGACTTGATGGGACTAACTTTTTTATTGCCTAAGCCAGTTTTAGCCATGAGATTCTCTTGAGAATCCTTAACTCCTTTTTCTTCTTCTTCGGCAACTTTGATCATTCTCAAAATATCTTCTTTTTTGAGTGAAAAAGTTGTATGAAAGCTGAGATTTAATTCTGACATAAGTTTAGATAGAAAAGATTGTTTGTGGGGTTAGCTTAAGTTCTGGAAAAGTATAAATAAGGCGATCGCTTATTTTTGCAGTAATTTAAAAAACGTTTCTTTGTCTAAGTCGATATCTTGGAGCATCCCTGATAAAGTGCCTTGTTTGATATCTTTCCCAGAATGGATTGGAATGACAACCCTTTTACCTTCAGCATTTTTATAAATGGCATGACTACCCTTCTGGCGATCAAAGTAAAATCCTAATTGTTCAATCACTTTGATGAAATCTTTTGCTTTAACGCTTGGATAATTGCTCATACCAACACACTCAAGGGTTTAACGATTAAATTTTCTTGAGGAATGGGCTTCTGATCGGCAATGAGACTTTCGATATACAACTCAATTGCTTCTGTAATATTTTCGATAGTCTCTTCAAAGGTATCCCCTTGAGAATGACAGCCTTTTAGCATAGGGCAGAAGGCATGATATCCACCCTCTTCCTCTTTTTCTAAAAGTACAGTGTAGTTATAGGCTTGTTTTTTCATGATCTAGGCTCCTTTTAAGATTATTTGTGGGGTTAACTGAAGTTCTGGAAAAGTTGGAGAAATCAGGCGATCACTATCAAAGAACTCAGTTATGTCATACCAGCCATCGGAATTAATTAAGACTGAGACTTTCGACTCTAGCGGATCGACGATCCAATATTCAGGGATGTCACGGGCGGCGTATTCAGCGCGTTTAGCTCGGTAGTCAATGTTTTTGGTGGAAGGGCTGATTACTTCGATGACAAGCAATGGTGCAGATAGATCAAAATCAATCACAGCCTCACGTTCTTGTAAAGCTTGCCAATCATCTCGCTGCATCACCACCACATCAGGAATCCTGACGGTATCTAGTCCAATGCCACGAGGACAACGTACACCTATTTGTCCTTGCCGAACAATCCACGGTTGAGTAGTACGATTTATCTCGGCATTAATTGCTTGATATGTAGGATCAATTGCTTCACCATGTAAGCTAGTTCCTAACGACATTGCTACAAGCTCTCCGTCAACTAATTCATATTTCGTATCAGACCCGTCAAAGTAAGTCAGGTAGTCTGCAAAGGTGACTCTGGGCTTAGCGTTTTTGGTGGTTTTGGCGATCGCCATAGTCATCTAACTATCCTCCAATAATTTGGTAAAACTGTTCAATGGTTAAAATTGGACAGTTGAAATCATTGGCAATGCAAAGTAAATCTTGATCTCCTGTTATCAGATAATCAGCATTTCCAGCTATAGCTAACTCTAAAAACATTCGATCTTTAGGATCTCGACATTCACAATTTACTACTGGTTTTTCTGTCATCTGAACTGTGTCACAAAATGGTAAATAGTCTGCTAATAAATCTTCTTGTTCACTAGTTGTTAATTTGAACTTTGGATAGGCGAGTACTCTGATTAGTTCAGTAATCGTGTCCTTAGATGCCAAAGGATATATCAAATTTTCTTGCCAAGATAATCGAATTCTTGCAGTCTTACCACCAAATATTAAAGCCGACAAAATCAAATTAGTATCAATAACAATCCGTGGCGGTGGATTTAAGGCTTGCAAAGAGCGAATGTTCATTATTTTCGCGCCCAAGCAACAGCATCAGCAATATCCTGTTCAGTGATTTGTAAATCTGCCAGTTTCGCTCGTACAGCATCTGCACGATGGATTTTAACTGGAGTCAAAATAATTTGCCCATGTTCTACCTTGACATCAAAATATTCTGACTCGCCAATCTCTTTGGTAATACTTTTGGGAAGTGTAAGCTGGTTTTTGGTAGTTAATTTTGCAAGCATGGTAAAGCCACCAATTTGTAAGGAATACATGATGTAAGATTTCCTTACTTTAGCATGATTTTTATAATAAAGGCTCAAGAGATTTAGTTACAAATGGCAAGCTAAACAAGGCATTTCGTCATCTTCATCGTCTAGTACTGATTCTAATACTTCGGCAAGGCTAAGCTTGGGAGATGTTTTCTTTTCTCTAGCGATCGCCTTTTCATGATCAGCAATAACTTGGTCTTTACGAGCAATGAGTTCTAAGAGTGTTTCTCCTTGAGTCCAAGTATATGTTCTCCCATCTTTATGATCTCTTTCATAGGCAACCGCTTGAGCGAATTCTTCTGGATGTTTTTCAGCAAGCTTTACCCATTCATATTTGCGCTGAAAAAAACAAAAAGAACATCCTGATCGACTTCGCCATTCATAATAACTAGGTAAGCCAATTCCGCTATCATCAAGAATATTAAGAATATCAGACTTGACTAAACCTCTTTCTTTAAATGGATAAACTGGATAAATATTTGGTTGTGCCGATACATAACCTTCTCGATTTTCGTCTGCTCTTATACCAATGTAACTAACAGCTTTGTCGTCTCCTACAAATTTTTCAAGAGGCTCTATTTTAAGCTTTCGGGTACACCATCTAACTCTTGGTGAAGGAAGAACACCGTTGAACACTTCTAACCAATGATCGAAATCTCTTTCGGCATTCAGATACTCGATTTTGATTCCCAAACGCGCCTTAATTCTTTCCAAATATTCGTATGTTTCAGGAAGTTCTTTACCTGTATCGCAAAAGAAATATTCCATTTGTGGGACTTCTTTGTGCATCAAAATTGCTAATGCTGTACTGTCTTTCCCTCCTGACAAGCCTAAAATATGTCTAGTCATAATTAGTTGTTCTCTAAATCTTCCAAATCGAATAGGTAATCATATAAAGATGCTTCAAAATCAATTATTTGTAGTTCAGTTTCGTTACTACTTGAACTAGATTTTTCTATTAGAGTCCATTGATTTCCATCTTTATAAAAATATTTGTTAGGAGATGAATGCTCTTTGGTTTTGCTGCTATGTCTCCAAAGAGCGTTGTAAACCATGCCTTGAGTATCGTCTGTCTTAAATTGATAGAGATTTCTATCTAGAATCAATTGACAAATCTCTTGGGAAGTCATCGGGTGACTAGTCTCACCCATCACCTCTAAAATAGCCTGAGCGATAGTTTTTTTCTTTATTTTCTGACTATTACCCCCAGATATATCATCCATAAACCATAAATCTTTTACATTATATCAACATAATATACATAACCAGTGCATATTCGCAATCAAAAATCAGCAAATTGAACTAATATTAAGCATAAACTGCCAGATCATAGATTAATTCCTTTACGAAACTCACGGAGAGCCGCTAAAGGTGAACTCAGCAATAAACAACGGCACAGTAAAGTTAAATCTAAATTCGGTAAAACTTGACTTTGACTCACTTTTACATATTGATGATTTTCTAGACAATATATGGCGATCGCGCCATCCTCCCAAAACCAAACTTCAGGAACCCCACGCAATTGATATTTGCGTAACTTACTAGGACTGCCACTAGTAATTACGACTTCAATACATAGATCAGGAATATCCTTATCTTGACCGAAGCAATAGGAAAGATCGGATTGAAATTCTGTTACATTCGGAATAATTTGACTATAAGCACCGCTAGGGAAAAACTCAATACCATAAATTTCAAAATAAGCACTTAGTAAGCCGCTTAATAGACTGGTATACATTTCATGAGCTTTCCCTATCCCAATAATCTCTAAAATTCTTTCACAATAAGTTAACCGTATATTTGGGACATTCTCAAACCCAGACTGAATCACCTTAAACTTTTCCCAAGATATAGCATCATGGGCAAAATGGCGATCGCAATTTCTCTCTAAGGCTTGAACCATGACAGCTTACTCCTTATCTTGATATTTTTCCTGAAAAGCTAGAAATGGCTCTAAGTTTGAATCCATCAATAGGCATTGCTCCAAATGTTCAATGTCAAGTTCAGGCAGCCAAAAACTTGATAGGCTCTGCTCATACTGCCCGTCTTTCATCAAATAAATGCTAATTTTGCCATCTTGCCAAAACCAAACCTCTGGCACACCAAGAAGTTGATATTTTCTGAGCTTTTTAGTACTGCCACTTGTGACCTCAACTTCTACACAGAGATCCGAAACTTCCTTTTCGGTTTCAAAATTGTAGGAAAGATCGGCTTGAAATTCAGTACTGCCAGATAATTGTTGAGTATATGCACCTGTTGAAATGCACCGTATTCGTTTTAATCCACAATATACACCGATGAGCATTACAAGCATCGTTACAACTTTCTCATGCAGTCGCCCAATACCCACAATCTCTAAAACTCCCTCACAATAATTTAGCCGCACCCCACCGATATCACTAAAAGCAGATTGCAACGTCTTGAACTGTTCCCAAGTCACAGGCTGCTTAATCAAATATTGATTTTCGATTTTGACTAAAGTTTGACTCATAGCTTCAATCACCGCTTTTAGATTTCTTATTATATCTTATCCGCGAAGCCAAGCCCGAAATTCTCGACATAAAGCACTCATTGGCAAATCACCACTGCGCTCTAAAAATAGTGAAATCCCCTCAATAATTGGCACTGATGGGAAAACTTTGCTAGTTGTCGAACTCACATACTTTCCATCCTGCAACAAATTAATTTCTAATCTATCATTGCGAACACCCCAAATTTCCGCAACTCTCAAAGCTTCATAAGCACTTACCTGAGTCTGAGAAGTTAGATCCACCTCGATCGCCAAATTAGGCACAGGATCAACATCAAGATTGATGCGCTTTATTCCAGTCACTACTTGATAGTTCTGAATATAGTAACAATCATCAGGCTCGATACCTGCTTGCATCCTACGATTTTTAAAAGTTGTCGAACCCAAAGATTCCCACTCTAAGCCGAGTTCATTTAGCAAAACCACTAACAAATGTGAGACTAACATTTTATAGCGTTCATGTTCTGGTAATGGCATCCTAAACTCTAAAACTCCTTTGTAATAGGCAACATGAGAATGACGATGCTCACCGAGATCCTCCAAAAATATCTTCAAACTCTTGCCAGCCAATTCTATCAAGGACAACTCGCTGACCTGCTTGTAATTGGATTTGGGCGATCGCTATCTTTACAGTCATAAGAGCTTCCTGCTTTCTCCGCCTAATTGACTTGATACTTTTGCTGAAATGCCAAAATAGAATCTAGCTGAGACTCGATTAATAAACATTCTTCTAAATGCTCAATATCCAACTCAGGCAACCACTCACTGCGATCGCTCTGTATATATTCACCATTAACGAAGCGATAAATGCTAATTTTGCCATCCACCCAAAACCAAACTTCTGGAATACCTCTTAGTTGATATTTTCTTAACTTTTTAACACCACCGCTAGTAACTACAATTTCGATGCATAGGTCAGTATTTGCAGGATCATTACCAAAAGCAAAGGATAAATCTGCTTGAAACTCAAGATTGGGTTCGATTTTCTGGGTATAAGCACCTGTTGATGTGAATCGGATACGTTTGGTAACGAAGTAGTAACTTAATAAGATTCCAAGTAGACTGGATATCATTTCATGATGTAAGCCAATACCCATAATTTCTAATTCTCCTTCACAATAACTAAGCCGCACACCACCAATCGCATCAAAGGCGGATTGCAAAGTTTTAAACTGCTCCCAAGTGACAGCCCATTTAACTAGATATTGGCTTTCGGCTTTAGCTAAAGTGTTGATCATCGCTTTACCTTTACTGCTGAATGTTCTTAGTATAACTGGGGATTGGTAATTGGTAATTGGGGATTGGTAATTGGTAATTGGGGATTGGGGATTGATTAGCTCACCCATTACCCATCACCCATTACCCATCACCCATTACCCTCTCCGCTAACTTAGCAATAAGTGCTTGCTTTAAGCGATCGCTACCTTGCACGCTCTCCTCACTCAAGATCTTTTCTACCAATACCTCAAGGCGATCGCTATCCTTGGGATCGAGCCAAATTAGCTGATGAACTTCCTGACCATCAGGACGAGCGATCGTAATCCGCCTCGCATCAAAACTTTGCGCCCCAGAATGTGCTTTACCAGAATATGTTTTATATGAAGCCGCCATCTCTTTATGCAAAGATTCCAAATTCATAAACCTACGCGCCAAATCCGTTAGCTTTGGCTCAAAGCTCCGCACATCGGTATCAGTCCAAGACTCCGCAGGCTTATCCGCAATGATCATCAGCAAAGACTCTAACCATTGGCGATCGTCCACAGTCTCATCAGCCGCCGCCAATACAAACCGTTTCAGAAGACGTTCTGAACAATTATCCGTAAGATAACTTGCTCTCATCCGCAAGTCTTCGCGCAATTTCGCCTCATCATGCCGCACCGCAAAAGCATCATGCAATAGGCTTTGACACTCAGTGAGTAACCGATCATAGGCAGTTTGGACTTCTTGTAATATCTGGACTAACTTCCCTTTAAACTTTTTGGCAGTGGTTCCATCATCTTCTTGATTTGAGGCAATCGCTGTTAATCCACAAGCCACAGGTAAAGTCTGAAATAGCAAGACATCAGGCTCCTGAGCAGTTTGCAATGTTCTTACCACCGCTTGCGCCTCTGTACTAATGCGCGTGGTTTTGGTGGTGTATGCAGGTAACTTTTTCACAAACTGAAATAAGGGCTTGACCACCGATAGCATGGTTGTATTGCGTAAGTTTCTAGATGCTACTTTAGGATTGGATTTAGGGTTAGATTTAGGATTAGCATTTGGCGATCGCAATACATTTTCTAACTCACGAAAGACCTGCGATCGCAAGCCCATAATCTCAAAATGCTTGACCGCAAAGCGTTGTGGATGCTTAACTAACAGTTCAAAATGTTCGCTTCCCAATACAGGAATAAAGGTTCCATCCTTATATACACTCACATCATCCATATGATGTAACCACACTGCTGCTAAAAGAATAGGAATTACGCCACGCTTTACGCCATAGGGGGGAGCATCAAGAATTGCATAGAGTTGATCGATTGTGCGGGGTTTCTCTAAAGATTCCAAACAGAAGTTCTCAATGGCTTCCCAGACTGGTTGTATCGGTGGATAAGTCGGTGCATAGAAGCCCAAAGATTCATCCTCTTGACGATGAATCTTTGTTTCGCTTAATACAGAGGTGTAAATACTCACCTCTGGACTATTACCTGTTAAACCTAATTGAGGGCGATCGCTATGGTCTAACATTGCCTGAATCAGTGTCCGCAACGCTCTCACCATCTGTGAGCTTAACTCGCGGCGATTAATCAACTCATTCCAAAGCGTCAGTCCCTTGTCATAAACGCGATCACAAACAGCCGACAATTTAGAATTAAAATCAATGGCGCGATTAATTTCAATTCGTTCTCCCTCAATCCAGCATACATTCCCCCATCCATTTTGCTGCTGATTCATTTCAAAGGATTTTCCTAGATCTTCATCAAAAATCCTCTTTGCCTGTATCAGCCGATGCCGCACCTCTAGAGATGCGACTCGATCTAACCCCTTTGCCTGACTTTGGATTTTCTGGAGCGCTATATATTCTAGCGCCGCCATTTGTAAGAACTTGAGATTAGCAGCCATGACCACAATTAAAGGCTTACCGTCACTGGTGATGCTGGGCAATGACTGCGGTGGTTCTGCACTTACCCAATAGCCAATCATGCCATCAAAACTATAGTGAGAGCAGCGCAATTCTGACCAATTCACATCAGCATCAATATAGACTCTCTCAAAATAACGGGTTGTGCCAGTGGTGTAGCTATGACGTTGTGCCACTACAGGCTTTAACTTAGAAATACTAGTTAAAATTTTGGCGAGAGGCGATCGCTCCTGTTCAATATAAGTATCGATCGCATTTTGCACATCAAAATCTGAGCCTTCCCAGATTCTTAATTCATCAATTTGTTTGCGATGATGGAGAATTCCCTTTTGATTGAGAAGCTCATCAATTAAACTATCGATCGCTGCTTGCTGTGATTGATCATTCGCTTGATCACATAACGCCCACTTCACCATCGCTTGCGAAGCCTTCAGTCCACCCGTCGAAGTGATCAAATTTAGAATACCGACAGTTTTGAGGAGTTTCACTCTTTCCGTATCAAGCTTACTCGCATCACTAACTAAGTTCTGAATCTCTATCCACTTTTGGAGTTGGGGGCGGTTGGCTAGCCCCATCCCTGCGGATTCAATAAAGTAGTCATAAACGCGATCCAGTTTTAGTAAAGGAATGCGATCGCCATCAAAGTTAAATTCCTTTAGATAACTCTGCAAGCCATAGGGTTCAGAGCTAGTTAAAAATGTAAATAATGAGCGATCGTTTTGAGCATAACGAGTACAAAGAATCGGCAAGACTAAAGCTGCGATCGGGTGCAAAGGATAAGCTGCCGCTAGAAGTTCAGGCGAAATATCATCAATCTGCGATCGCAGCACTTCGCACCAATCTCTGGCTTGATTTTTGATCAGAGCATCATATTTCTTTGAAGATGTATGGGCGATCGCTTTCCCAATTAACCAAGTCATCTGGCGTGGTGACTCCGTAAAAGGAATATCTTGAAATCTCCCTTGAATCTTTGCCCATTCATTACGCTGCAAAGAAGCTAACCTTTCGCCATAGTCAGCAAAAGACTGATGTAATAAACCAATTAAATAGAATTTTAAATTAAGAGAAGGCTTCGCATTCTCTTGATTTGGCTTTAACTCTGCTAATTGCTGTAATAAATAAAGGTCAGATTCGCTAGGATATAAAGACGCATATTCTAAGTTTTTTCCTAACTCATCAATTATCAAGGACACATCAGTTTTGACTGCTGCAATAACTTCTCGAATGGTTCGTAAGGCTTCTTTACTATCAACTTTATCTCCGAAGGCAATGTTGCCTGCCAAATCTACAAGCTTAGTAGCGATCGGCGGTTTATTCTTACTCTTATTCCAAAAACGACTTGCCCCATAGTCTAACGCTCGAATAATAGTGTGGGCTAGAGGTTCTCTCTGGGCTGTGGCGATCGCCCTAAAACAACCCTTTTCAGGTAGATTCTGATGCAACTTTTGAAAATCTGTGGCTGTTAATGTAGTCTTGGCGATCGCTAAAGCCTTTTGCTTAACTGACTCTTCCCCTGCACATAAGCAAGCCAAAAAATGAGCAAAGGCAGATTTCCCCGTACCATATACCCCTGTTAACGTCACTGCCTGTGTCTGCCCAGATTCTGGACTATTAACCAAAATTTGTTTGAGCGCATACAGCGATCGATCTGTTAACACATAACCAGCCACTGAATTGGGGTTATCCAGATCTCGTTCTAGATTGATCGATCTAGCATAACGGCGATCGATTTGAAAATATTCAGCAAGCAATTTCAATTTTTTTCCTTTAAAAAACTTGATAGACATTCTATCGTTGAGTTAATAATTTATCGATAATTGAGTCATCTTCGACAATACCAGCTTTCAGATTATATTCAAACCTACACTTCGCCTTCCGAAAATAACCACTATAGGAAAATGACTTGTCTTGTGTTTTGTATATCGCCATTTGCTCACTGATGCTTTGATCGATCAAACTGAGAACGAATTGATAGGCTATTTCTATAGATTCTGGATTATCAATAGATTTTAAATCATTTTCTAAATACTTATAAATACCATAGGCAATCAATTCCGTAGCGTGACTGATATATTCTTTTGCTTCGCGTTGTGATTCTTTTTTAGTTTGCACATAACGATAAATTGTATAGGTATAAATCAATTGCTGATAGATAGGCGAATCTTTTTCTCCATTAAATAGTCGATGTAATGGATGCAAGTAATTGTTGGTAGCATCAAAAACTACTTCCATCACTTCATAGACACTATTTTTTGCTGTTTCTGGCTGTTCGTAAAAGGTTGCATACCAAAATCGCAAGAGTGTATCACTTTCAATAGCAGAATTTAACTGTTTACTAAGTTGATTAGCAAAAACTTCACCACGCTTAGTAATATAGGCAATTTTTTTATTAGCAAAAATCTCTTTAGTATATAAATTAAAATCTTTATTACTTACTTTATCTTTATAGGAAATAGGTGTTTGAGTATTGGTAGCATCTGTAATTTTTTCGACTATTTCTAGATCGCTAGTTTCATATAATCTTACGTTCACAAATACATTTTCGAGGTTACTAATTCCCTTGCGCTGATTCTCTTTAAAGATCTCATAAAGAACGCGAGTTGTTTGTAAACCATTGACAATTATAGGATTATGAGCTGGCAAAATATACTTGCCACTTTGTAATGTCGATGGTATTTCCATGCGCTCACAAACAATTGTAATACCATTATTTAGAAAAGGAAAATAAATTGATGAGTTAGGATCATTCAAGGTTTCTTTCATTCTTTGATTAGGTCTAACTTTAAAACCTAAAAACGAACGTATATTGTCAGAAAATAGGAATTCATAGGTATTATTTCCCGCTAGTTCTTGTTCAACTAATTGACAAAGTTCATTAGCTTCAATCCGAAAATTTGCTGCTCTAACATTACCCACTGAGTAAGTATATAACCCCTGACCTTGGCGATCGGCAGTAATAATATTTGATGTCTGAGGATTAAAAATAAACTTAATATGTTTACGTTTTGACTGCGCTTTAATTAGTTGACTAATTTTTTCATAAATTGTATCTATATCCCAAATTTCGTATTCATCAGGCTTATGATAGGCGCGAAAATTCTGGCTATTTGCGGCATTATTGCGATCGCTATTAGAGCCAGCATAGATAAAGTAATATTTAATATCAATAATGAAGCCATCTTTTGATAGCTGCTGATATTCATTGATCCTTGGTTGAATTAACTCAATATTTGGTTTACTAATGCCATAAACAAATAAATCATCTATATCATGGCGAAATTTTTCAATCTCATTTTGTTTTAGTTTTTGAGAGTTTTTACATTGAAATACCATGAAGGTAAAATAACATCCCTGTTCAACAAAGCAAGCACCATCAATGCCACCATCTCGACTGCCACCAATTAAGATATCGTCATATATTTCTTGAAATGGACGCTCAGTAATTGCAGCAATTGAAAATATTTCAAAGGCTTTATCCTTATCAACATGAAACTGCTCAGCAATTCTTTCTAAGTATCCATTGATAAATAATTGTTTGTTATCCATTTCTACACTCAAGCAACCATGCTTACTGTTTTTGGTTCTGGTAATTTATCACCAGATAATTCATACGCCATAATTAGCGATTCTAAAGCCTCAATTCCATTATTTAAAGCTTCAGTGTATGTATCGCCATGCGATCGCCATTTTTGATTAGGAAAATCAGGAAATCCTACTAAAAAGCAATCATCTTCATCTGACCATTGAATAATCATTTGATACTTAGGCTGATATTTGAGTTTATTCATCCTTTTGGTTTCTCCTTACTTCTTTTAAGGCATCTTGTACAGCTTTTTCTAAATAGCGTTTTGCATCATCTCCATCTTTACCCGATATCGTCAGTTTACCATTATACAAAGGGTGTATCCAGTTGGTATGACTACCCTTTCCTGTTAGTTCGGTAAATCCTTCCTGCCGTAAAATCTGTTTTAGCTCTCGTACTTTTTTAGGCATCGTCATTTCCCATAATATTTATTTAAAACTGTGTGACTAAGCTTTGCGGGATCTTGAGTAAAAGACATCTGAATTATGCCAGCACTGTCAGAAAAAGTAATTTCATTACACCATCGTGCTACCTGCTCAATTGCATCACAAAGAGCAGACTCCGATAACTTAAATACCATTCCGGGGCTACCTTCATCGAATAATAAACTCGACAAAGAGATTGTCCTCTGCGTAGTACTAACCGTTTTCGCAAAATCTAGACAAGCTGATACTAAGATTTCATGAGGGAGACTAGTCTTAGCACCTGTGCGAAATAAATAATGCTTACCATCTCCTGCTTTTTGAATCAATCCTAATTCTGCAAAGGGACAATCTAAGTTATCTTCATTCAAACTCAGATCATCACCTTGTCTAACATACATTCGCAAAAGGCAAGTGATATCTTTTTTTAATGAAGCTTCCACAGTGCGATTGCCTGCTGTATCACGATACTGAATGAGCATCAACAGCAAATCCTCAATAGTAAATTCTGTTTGATGTAAGTTATTAAAGATTGCGTACCAAGCTGAGGCTTTACAGGGTTGCTGCAATAGATGCCAATGCAATAACCATAGGGAAGCAGGATCTTCTAAAAAGGAATCGTAACCATCTTCACCTAGCAGTAATCGTCCAAATTGCGATATTTGGGGTGATGCTTGCGGTGATGACTGTCCTGCGCGATCGTCTTCAATCAGCTTAAATGCTCCACACCAATAGCGAATTGCCTTCGCCATGTTTTTTCCTACCCCTAGCTGAATGTGAGCATCTTCTTCTAAAAAAATGTTGGAGTTAGCATTAACCGCCTCAAATCCTTTCTTTAGCCAGCCATAACGAGGATAAAATGTCTCATGACGAGCAAAAATTAATTCCGTGACAGTAGGAATATTGATGTTGATAGTATGAACCATATTTACTCTTGAATTTGCTTTGCCATCTTAACCCAACTCTCAATACCCTTTTGAGTGGGAACACCACTATCATTAAATGCACGAATATTTCGTTTGTGCAGAGATCCATAGCTAATATGCAGCGATCGCTCTAAGCCATAAAAGTATAGCGAATCAAAGGGTAATCGGTTTGTCAAAATCCAGTCTATAACCACATCACTGGGAATGTTTGTGATCTTAAAATCGCAGGCTGTTCCTAAACGGGAACAGTAGTAATTGCCATTTTTATTCACTTCTTGAGCCATATGTTATCGATGTCTGGAGCAACACGTCCGGCTCTGGTGCTGTCGAATCTTCGATTAAGCAAATTGGGCGGCGCATTAAGATTTCTGGCGCTCAATGGAATCAAAAAAATGTCCCACAAGTTTTGACGCATCGCTATGCTTATCTCAATGGCTTACTTGATTCTTCTATATATAATTACTCAGCGACTAAGTAGCTCAACTTAATTAAAACCCAAAACGAGAGTTTGTTCCGCCCGCTACGCGGGCGGAACAAACTTCTCGGTTTTTAGTTTACTTATGTCTAGCTACTTAGCTGAGATGCTCCCCCATTAATCCCTTGCTCTAAATATTCTGTTATGGATAAACTTTCCCTTTTCCCAACCGAAGATGGTTCGATTACCTTTTGGTCAGAAACCTTTCAAGAAACCTTTCATAGCTCTCATGGCGCAAAGCACGAAGCCGAAGCAAAATTTGTGATACCTGCCAAGATTGCCGAAAAAGCTCAAACTCAAACCAAACTAAACATTCTTGATGTTTGTTATGGCTTAGGTTACAACTCGGCTGCCGCGATCACCTGCGTCTCGGATTTAAAACAATCTAGTCAAACTTCCGTTGCTAATCTCCACATTATTGCCCTAGAAAATAATCTCGAAGTACCTCAAAAAGCGATCGCCTCAGGATTGGTAGATATTTGGCAACCTATAATCGTACAAATTCTTTCAAAAGCGGCGGAAGCCCAAAGTGTTGAAACAGAAAATTTAACTCTACAACTTCTCATCGGTGATGCCCGTCAAACCATTAGCCAAGTTCCTCAACGATGGGCTGATGCCATTTTTCTCGATCCCTTCTCACCTCCCCATTGTCCCCAACTTTGGACAATCGAATTTATCCAACTGTTAGCCAACAGCCTTAAAGCTGATGGCTATCTCGTTACATACTCCGCATCCGCCGCCGTGAGAACCGCCATGCTGATGGCGGGATTACAAATTGGTGCGATCGCTCCCATCGGACGCAAGTCCCCCAGTACGATTGCCGCATTTGCTCCCACAGCAATACCACCTATCTCCAGTACTGAATCAGCTTTTCTCAAGACTCGTGCCGCTATCCCCTATCGTGATCGCACTTTACAAAGCCATGCCTCCGAAATTATTGCCAACCGTAAAGCTGAACAGAATAATAGTAATCTTCCTTCCAGTTCAAGTCTTCGCAACAAAAAAAAGCAATCATCTACTTAGTATAGGCACTGGTTCCGTAATACAGCGCTTTGCACTTACTCAAAACCCAAAAATATTTAAGGAAGTGGCGCTTTGCGCCACTTCCTTAAATATTTCTGTACTACTCAAAGCCTCAATAGGCTGTATGGAAAAAGCCATGAAACCCTTTTGATGCCTAGATTTCGATAATTTAGCCTTAAAACGCCTAAAGCCTTTGCCTGACAAGGGTTTTAGGCAAATAATCCTATCAGACGGAACCAGTACCAACCAATTGAGACAATGTGAAAGGATTTCTTCAAAAATCAGTTTACTAAGTGTTGTTACCTTGCTACTTAATCCATTAATGGGCTGTAATAGAGGAGGTGATCGCACATAGTTGTAAGTAGCTCACCATAGTTATAAACATTGCTGTTTCGCGCACATAACGCTTAAGAAAGCAATTTGGGTTTTAGGTTTACTTATGCCTAACTATTTAGCAGCTAACCAAGATATACCAAATCAGAATAGACAGTTAGTAACGGGGGTTGATAGGCTTTGACGATAATGTAAACTTATTTTAATTAACATTAGTAATCACCATCGCTCCTGCTGTAACCAAAGCCAATGCAACCAACCGATCCGAAAAAATTTACCGAAAAAGCATGGGAAGCGATCGTCAAATCGCAAGAAGTCGCAAGGCGATCGCAACATCAGCAACTTGAAGTTGAGCATTTAGTAATGGCGTTACTGGAGCAGGAAGAGGGTTTGACGAAAACCATCTTTACTGTGATGGCAGTGCCAATGGCACGAGCAAGGCGGCAGGTGGAAGAATTTTTGCGGCGACAGCCCCGCGTGGCAAGTCCAGAGCAGTTATATCTGGGGCGCAATCTAGAGGTATGGCTTGATCGCGCTGAAGAGAGTCGCAAGAGCTTTAGTGATGAATTTATAGCGATCGAGCATATGCTGCTTGGCTTAGCTGATGATGATCGGCTCGGCAAAAGACTCTACCGTGAACTAAGCATTGATCGTAAAAAGTTAGAGGATGCTATTAAATCAGTTCGTGGTAGCCAAACCATTACTGATCAGAACCCTGAAGCGAAGTATGCCGCTTTAGAGAAATATGGGCGGGACCTGACGGAACAGGCAAAGGAAGGTAAACTCGATCCTGTAATTGGGCGCGATGATGAAATTAGGCGAGTCGTGCAGGTCTTATCTCGACGTACCAAAAATAACCCTGTCTTGATTGGCGAACCAGGGGTAGGTAAAACAGCGATCGCCGAAGGGCTAGCACAGCGAATTATTCGTGGAGATGTACCAGAATCTCTCAAAGACCGCACAATTATTAGTCTTGACATGGGTTCGCTGATTGCAGGTGCAAAATATCGTGGTGAATTTGAAGATCGCCTTAAAGCTGTGCTCAAGGAAGTTCTCAATTCCGACGGTCAGATCGTGCTGTTTATTGATGAATTGCATACTGTTGTTGGTGCGGGGGCAACGCAGCAGGGGGCAATGGATGCAGGAAACTTGCTCAAACCAATGCTAGCGCGGGGAGAACTCCGTTGTATAGGCGCGACTACTTTAGATGAATACCGCCAATATATTGAAAAGGATGCTGCCTTAGAGAGAAGATTCCAGCAAGTTCTCGTTGATCAGCCCACTGTGGAAGATACGATTTCGATTTTGCGGGGCTTGAAAGAACGCTATGAGGTACATCATGGTGTGAATATCTCTGACTCAGCTCTAGTAGCAGCAGCAACGCTTTCTAATCGCTATATTACCGATCGTTTTTTGCCAGACAAGGCGATCGATCTCGTTGATGAGGCGGCTGCAAAGTTGAAGATGGAAATCACATCGAAACCCTTAGAACTTGATGAGATTGATCGCCGCCTAATGCAATTAGAGATGGAAAGACTCTCCTTGCAAAAGGAAGGTGATTTTACGCCCATTGAACGGGTAGAGGCTGAAGGTAAAGTTGTTTACAAAACCAAGAGTGGTAAGGCTGTTCAAGATAGACTTGATCGGCTTGATAAGGAGATGAATGAATTGCGCGATCGCCAAGTTTCCCTTGATGATCGTTGGCAGCAAGAAAAAGACACGATTGATAATTTGCGAACTCTGAAAGAACAAATCGATCAAACTAAGTTGCAAATTGAGCAAGCTGAACGGGAATTTAATCTCAACAAGGCGGCTGAGTTGAAATACGGTAAATTAACGGAACTAGAGAAAAACCTTGATGAGGCAGAGCTAGAACTGAATCGGGCTAGGGCTGATGGCTCGATTTTGTTCCGTGAGCAAGTTACCGAAGATGATATTGCCGAAATCGTAGCGCGTTGGACAGGCATTCCTCTCAAAAAGTTATTACTATCTGAACGCCAGAAATTACTCACACTCGAAACCCATCTTCATGATCGCGTAATTGGGCAAGAAGAAGCCGTAAGCTCTGTAGCCGCAGCAATTCGTCGCGCCCGAGCAGGCATGAATGATCCCAATCGTCCCCTTGGGTCATTCCTCTTTTTAGGTCCTACAGGTGTTGGGAAAACGGAACTTGCTCGCGCCCTTGCCGAATTTCTATTTGATGCCGATAGCTCGATGATTCGCATTGATATGTCGGAATATATGGAAAAGCATTCCGTATCGCGCCTAATCGGTGCGCCTCCGGGATATGTGGGCTATGAGGAAGGCGGACAATTCTCAGAGGCAGTGCGTCGTCATCCCTATTCAGTCGTCCTTTTTGATGAGGTCGAAAAGGCTCATCCTGATGTATTTAATATTCTATTGCAAGTTCTCGATGATGGACGTATTACCGATAGTCAAGGACGCTTAGTTGATTGCAAAAATACTGTAATCATCATGACTAGTAATATTGGTAGCGATCGCATTCTTGAAGTATCTAAAGATCTGCCATCTGAGCTTGATGGTGATTCACGCTACGAGGAAATGCGCGATAAAGTTCTGGATGTGCTTCGCAATCACTTTCGTCCAGAGTTTCTCAACCGCATTGATGAGACGGTGATTTTCCATGCCCTACGTCGTAATGAGATCCGATCAATTGCCGAGTTACAAATTAAACGTATCGAAAATCGCCTTAGCGATCGCAAGATTTCTCTTAATCTCAGTGATGAGGCAAAAAATTATGTTGCAGCCGTTGGTTACGATCCTTCCTACGGTGCGCGTCCTCTGAAACGAGCTATTCAGCGAGAGATTGAGAACCCCATCGCTACAAAAATCCTTGAAGGAGTTTTCACTGAAGGTTACAGCATCTATATCACTGTCGAGAATGACAAATTAGTTTTTAGCTAAATAACGTCAGTTCGGGTTAAACTTGCAAACTTTAAAAGCTTAAAAGTAAAAGCCTTGCTCAGCAAAGCTTTTACTTTTAGGTTTTCCCGAATTCGCGTTTTTTAAAATATTTCTTTACCACTCAAAGCCTCAATATTCTGCAATTGCACATGTAAAAAGAGATATGCAGAAATATACAAAAAGAAGGGCTTGGCAATGCCAAGCCCTTCTTTATTTGTGGGATAATTTTTTTAAAAAATACCTGCTAACGCACCAATACAGCGATCGCAAATATGGGGATGCTCTGTAGACTCTCCGATATGGGTGGAGTAATTCCAGCAACGGGGGCATTTCTCACCGTCAGCCTTGACTACGGCGATTTTAAGGTTATTCACTTCACCTGTGAAATCAGCATTAGGTAAATCTTCGACAATCTCAGCTTGGGAGACGATAAAGAGATAACATAAATCTGCACCAAGAGAAGCTAAATAATCCTTTTGCATGGGATCGAGTACTGATAGTAGAACTTTGGCCTCTAAGGGAGCGCCGATCAGTTTACCAGTTCTGGCGGATTCTAAGACTTTATTTACCTCAGAACGCACATCACGTAGATATTCCCATTTGGAGGCTAGTTCTGGCTTGTACCATTCAGGATGGATTATAAACCAGCCAGACTGGAAAACGGATTTAGTGGGTGCGGCATAGGGCAAGTGCTGCCAGATATCCTCGGCAGTGTGAGCAAGCACTGGGGCGATCGCTTTGGCAATAGCCTCTAAACAATACATCAACACGGTTTGACAACTGCGGCGACGGGGCGCATTGGACGCACTGATATAGAGGCGATCCTTAGCAATGTCTAAATAGAAATTTGATAAATCGACGGTGCAGAAGTTTTGGATGGTTTGGAAGAATCGCGAGAATTGGAATTTCTCGTAGGCTTCGGTAATATCTTTAGTGACTTCGGCGAGACGATGCAGGATGTAGCGATCGCTTTCAGTAAGTTCAGCATAGGGAACTAGATGTTCCGCAGGCTTAAAGTCAAAGAGATTACTGAGTAAGAATCTGGCGGTATTGCGAATTTTGCGCGACACATCGGACATCTGCGCCAAAATCGTCTTTCCGATAGGAACATCACCGTTATAATCAACACTCGCCGCCCAGAGACGGATTACATCTGCACCGTAAGGAGGTTCTTTCTTCTGATCTTTACCACCATTGATCACCACCATCGGATCGACGATGTTACCTAGGGATTTACTCATCTTCTGTCCCTTTTCATCAAGGACAAATCCGTGAGTTAACACAGTTTTATAAGGCGCGTAGCCATTAGTTGCCACGCTGGTTAAAAGCGAAGATTGGAACCATCCGCGATGTTGATCTGAGCCTTCGAGATAGATATCTGCTGGATAATTCATCGTATAGGGAACAGTGCGCGAATTATGACTTTCACCTCCAAGTACGCCTGCCCATGAAGAACCAGAATCGAACCAAACATCCATCGTGTCTGTACCTTTGCGATACTGACGACCATTATTTTTGTATGATTCAGGCAGTAAGTCTTCCACTTCCCTTTCCCACCAAACATCGGAACCATGCTCACGAATCAGTTCTTGAATGTGATTGACGGTTTCTTTGGTCAGTAAAGGCTCATTGGTTTCTTCATCATAGAATACAGGAATTGGTACGCCCCAAGTGCGCTGACGAGAAATACACCAATCTGATCGCTCTTGTACCATTGAGGTAATCCGATTCTCACCGATCGCAGGAATCCAGTTAACCTCTTTAATCGATTTCAAAGCTTCTTCACGGAAACCATCCACAGAGGCAAACCATTGCTCTGTAGCACGCACAATCACAGGTTTTTTGGTGCGCCAATCGTAGGGATATTTATGGTTATAGGCTTCTTCTTTAACTAAGGTTCCATTAGTAGTCAAGATTTCTACAACCTTAGCATTACCTTCCTTAAGAACGCTCAAACCTGCTAACTCTGTACCTGCATCCTCATTGAAAATACCGCGATCATTGACAAGAGATATCATACCCAAATGATATTTTCTGCCCACGATAAAGTCATCCTGACCATGATTAGGTGCTGTATGCACTAAACCTGTGCCTGACTCGGCGGTGACGTGGTCGCCTAAGACGATGGGACTAGGGCGACCAACAATTGGATGCTTCGCAATGGTTCCTTCGAGAACATCTCCATTGAAAGTATATTTCACTTCCAAAGCTTTCTCAAAGGTGGTGGCTAACTTCTCCACTAATTCTGTAGCCACGATGTAATTTTTATCATCCGATGCAACAATGCTATAGCTGAGATGGGGATTGGCACTAATGCCCAAGTTAGCGGGAATTGTCCAAGGAGTAGTTGTCCAGATTACGGCATGGAGATTGGTTAGATCGGTGATCGCCTTCAATTTCTCGCTAGGTTGAGTGACTGGGAAAGCAACGTATATACTCCGCGACACATGATTTTCAGGATATTCTAATTCTGCTTCTGCTAGAGCCGTATGGGAACTAGGTGACCAATAGACGGGCTTGAGCCCCCGATAGATATAGCCCTTGAGCACCATCTTTCCGAAGACACCGATTTGAGCGGCTTCATATTCTGGCTTGAGGGTATAGTAGGCATTCTCATAGTCACCCCACACACCCCAACGCTTGAAGCCTGTCGCCTGTTCGTTTACCGTTTGCAGAGCAAATTCCTTAGCTTTTTTGCGTAATTCTAAAGGCGTTAAGTTAGCACGTTCTTCGGCTTTGATGTTTTGTAAAACTTTCAGCTCAATCGGTAACCCGTGGCAGTCCCAACCCAAGACATAGCGGACTCGATAGCCACGCAATAACTTATATCGATTAATAATATCTTTTAAAATTTTGTTTAAGGCATGACCCATGTGTAATGTGCCGTTGGCGTAGGGAGGACCATCATGGAGGGTAAATACATCGCCTTTGTTATTGTGGGTCAGGTCTTCAAAAATACCTTGCTCTTGCCAAAATTTTTGAATCTCTGGTTCACGAATAATTGCATTTGCCCGCATCGAAAAGTCTGTTTGGGGCAAGTTAACGGTGTCCTTATATTCGCTTGATTCGGCAGGACTCTCAAGATTCTTAGATTTGGCTTTAGGCGCAGAGGTCATTTTTCTAATAGGTCAAATTTTGCTAAGGTTTGCTCCCCATTATGACGCAATATTAATCAAACAGTGATCTTTACCGTTTTAACTGAGATAAAATCATCTTAGCCATTACCTTTAAACCAAAGCATGACCGCGATCGCCGATATTCCTTACACCGCATCATCACAACCTATTGATTGGCAAGCGATCGCTAACGCCTTTATTGAGATTGTAGGCGATCGCTATGTTGTCCGTAAACGCGAAGAGCTACTTGCCTACGAGTGTGATGGATTGACCAGCTACAAACAACAACCTGCGATCGCAGTTTTACCGAATACAACCGAGGAAGTAGCCGCAATTGTCAAAATATGCGATCGCTACAGGATTCCCTTTGTGGCGAGGGGTTCGGGGACAGGGCTATCAGGTGGCGCGTTACCCTTGCCTGAATCAGTACTAATTATTACGTCACGGATGCGGAAGATCTTAGAGGTTGATCTAGAAAACCAACGCGTCATCGTGCAACCAGGGGTAATCAATAATTGGGTGACACAAGCTGTCAGTGGGGCAGGCTTCTACTATGCGCCCGATCCTTCCAGTCAAATCATCTGCTCTATTGGTGGTAACGTTGCTGAAAACTCAGGGGGCGTGCATTGCTTGAAATATGGGGTGACGACCAATCATGTACTGGGTGCAAAAATAGTGCTACCCGATGGTTCAATTAAAGATATCGGCAGCAAGATTCCCGAAAGTCCAGGCTATGATCTTATAGGTATTTTCGTTGGCTCCGAAGGAACCCTCGGCATTACGACCGAAGTTACATTAAAAATCCTCAAGTCGGCAGAATCGATTCAGGTTCTTTTAGCAGATTTCACTACCATTGAAGCCGCAGGATCAACTGTATCTGATGTAATCAGTGCGGGCATCATCCCTGGGGGGATGGAAATCATGGACAACATGAGTATCAATGCTGTCGAAGATACGGTTGCTACCAATTGCTATCCCCGTGATGCTGCATCGATTCTCTTAATTGAAATTGATGGTTTAGAGAGTGAAGTTACTGAAAATGCTAAGCGAGTTGAAGCCATTTGTTATCAGAATGGGGCGCGAAATGTGACTACGGCTAATGATCCTGAGCAGAGGCTCAGACTATGGAAGGGCAGAAAAGCTGCTTTTGCAGCAATGGGTCGTCTCAGTCCTGACTACTATGTGCAGGATGGGGTAATTCCTCGCACCAAGTTGACCTATGTATTACAGGAGATAGCCAGACTAAGCGAAGAATATGGTTACTATGTTGCCAATGTTTTCCATGCAGGTGATGGGAACTTGCATCCATTAATTTTATATAACAATGCGGAAACTGGTGCTTTAGAAACCGTAGAGAAGCTAGGCGGCGAGATCCTGAAGCTCTGTGTGCGTGTTGGTGGTAGCATTTCGGGAGAACATGGCATTGGTGCGGATAAGAAATGCTATATGCCAGAGATGTTTAGCGAGGTAGATTTAGAAACGATGCAATGGGTGCGTGAGGCGTTTGACTCACAAGGGATTGCTAATCCTACCAAGATTTTGCCAACTCCGCGCACCTGTGGAGAAGGTGCAAAACCTAATCATGATGTTAAGTATAAATTAGTTGATCGGTTTTAAGTAGCTCAACTTAATTAAAACCCAAACCAGAGTTTTGTTCCGCCCGCTAAGCGGGCGGAACAAAACTCTCGGTTTTTAGTTTACTTATGTCTAGCTACTTAGCAAATAGAGATGCCCTTATGCCGAAGTGATAGGCGCATCTCTATTTATTACAGGTTGCAATTTCTCCAATCAATCCATGCAAAGATAGATTCATCCTCCTACTATGTGAGAGGATGAATCTATGTCCATAACTGCTCTTATTGCCTCGCGGATCACCTTGGAATCTGCTCCTACCATGCAGGATTTATCGGTGAGAATGCGCTTCCAAATGCGACTACCAGCTTGACCGTGAAACAGTTGCAGCATATGGCGCGTAATTTTATTTAGCTTCAATCCCTTACTAGTCCATTCATCAATATAGGGAATCATCGCTTCCACAACTTCTACCCGATCGCGAATGGACGACTGATCATCAAAAAACTGGCGATCACTAGCTGCAAAGAGATAAGGATTGTCATAGGCGGCGCGTCCGATCATCACTGCATCGACGTACTGCAACTGTTCATGGGCTTTCTCTAGAGTTGTAAACCCACCATTAATTTCAATAAATAAATGGGGAAATTCTTGCTTCAATCGATGCACATCGGCGTAACGCAAAGGGGGGATTTCGCGATTATCCTTGGGGCTGAGTCCCTGTAACCATGCCTTGCGTGCATGAACTGAGAAACGCTGACAACCAGCCTCTGAGAGAATGCGGACAAAGTTTTGCATATCCTCATAGCTATCTAAATCGTCAACGCCAATGCGATGCTTAACTGATACGGGAATCCGCGTCGCTGCAATCATCGCCTCGATACATTTCGCGACGAGATCGGGAGTTTTCATTAAACAAGCGCCAAAATGACCACTCTGAACGCGATCGCTTGGACAGCCCACATTTAAATTAATTTCGGTATAGCCCATCGCTTCGGCAATTCGTGCACATTCGGCGAGATCTTGGGGATTGTCGCCACCCACCTGTAAGGCGAGGGGATTTTCCGCAGGAGAGAAGCCTAGGAGATAGTCTTTATCACCATGCTTAATCGCGGCACTTGTCACCATCTCGGTATAGAGTAAAGTCCGTCGCGTAATTTGGCGCATGAAATATCGGTAATGGCGATCGGTGCGATCCATCATCGGTGCGATGCTGAGGGGATTGGTTGGATAGCGAGCACCTAATTTCTGTAAAGAAATTGGCATTTCCGAGAGGGTCGTCATGGCAAAGTCAAAGCGTTATAGTTGCGGCTCACAACGAAGCACGGCTCCTAATATATTACCAAAGCTGACTATATAGAGATTTTCAAATGAGTACACACTCATTTGAAAACAAAAAATCAGTCCCATTAAGAGTTTTGAGTTTTTATTTTGCCGTAGGCAAAATGAAAACCGCTATAGCAGGTTTATGGAATCGTACCCGAAGGGGTGCGATTCCATAAAGGATTGGGTTTTAATCCAAGAAAGTGTGACTATACTTTATTGAATTGGTATAAACTTGTGTCTGCATTTTGTGTTTGGATTTGTTTGAGAGGCATCGAAGATTTGTGAGCGTCAAATTAGCTGTATTAGCTTCTGGCAGTGGTAGTAATTTGGAGGCGATCGCCCAAGCTATTAATGATGGAAAACTGTCAGCTAAAATCGCTGTAGTGATCTATAACGAGCCTGATGCATTTGCGCGTCAACGGGCTGAAAAGTTTGGGATTCCTGCAATTTTAGTCAATCATCGTGATTACAAATATCGAAAGGCTCTCGATCTAGCTATTATTGATATTCTCCAGCAGTATGATGTCGAGCTAGTGATTATGGCGGGCTGGATGCGAATTGTCACGCAGGAGTTAATTGATGCTTTTCCTGAACGGATTCTGAATATTCATCCGAGCTTGCTTCCGAGTTTCAAAGGTATTCATGCGATCGAGCAAGCTTTCAATTATGGGGTGAAAATCACGGGCTGTACGGTACATTTGCTGAGTCTCGAAGTCGATAGTGGCAAAATCCTCAAACAGAAGGCTGTGCCTGTCTTACCTGAAGATTCTCTTGCAGACTTGCAGAAGCGGATTCAATTTCAGGAGCATATTATTTATCCAGAGGCGATCGCGGAATATATAAATAATTTCTAATTGGCTATAAAACTCAGTCTATCCATATTTCAACAAATAACGCGATCGCTTCAATTAGTTTTTTCTGGTAGTCAAAAAAAGGAAAGGCTTTTATTGTGGTAAGAATGGGCGAAGTCGAAGCCCTTCAAAATTTATTCAAAACAACTAAGTAGCTCGACTTAATTAAAACCTAAAACCAGAGTTTGTTCCGCCCGCTACGCGGGCGGAACAAACTCTTCGGTTTTTAGTTTACTTATGTCTAGCTACTTATAATTGCTGATTTAAGGTTATATTTGGTCTCTAAATAAATAACTGATGTTACGTGGAAGTTTCTAAGACCCTCACCCCTAGCCCCTCTCCCTTAATGGGAGAGGGGAACAAGAAATTAGTCTAGCTCCCCCTCTCCCTTGATGGGAGAGGGGGCAGGG
>JADBWH010000004.1 GCA_020404105.1 Pseudanabaena sp. M53BS1SP1A06MG
CTTTTGGGCTTTGAGAGAGGGTTTGCTACGCAAACCCTCTCTCAAAGCCTGTTTCAAATTATCCCGAACTCGCGTTAAATAGGTGGAATGCGGAAAAAGAATGCGACGCAGGAAGTCAAAATCAAACCAACGTAGATTGTGTCCCCACTCAAACAAAGCTACATACAGATACAAATACTTTTTGTGAATACCGCGAAAGGGATGCAGGAAATTGCGTAAACCGCCCCAAATCCCATCCATCGTATTGCAATGTACCTCGTAAAAGCCATCTCCATCTTCATCTTCAGCATCGAGCAAGCTACTATTAATCAAATTGGCAAATCCTCGTTGTTGGATGCGATGTCGCCAAGACAATAATGTCCCATTCTGTCGATTCATGAAAATGACTTCCTACTATTTTGCCATTTCACCTAAGTATCTAGACATAAGTAAACTAAAAACCGAGAGTTTTGTTCCGCCCGCTACGCGGGCGGAACAAAACTCTGTTTTGGGTTTTAATTAAGTTGAGCTACTTACTTCCCTAGATAAGCGGAATTGTTATGTTAGGAAATCTAGGCAATGCTAAGGGAAGTTCACAAATATTCAAAAATCCAAACCATATCTTGTTGCGATAAGTCGTGATAATAGGTCAAAGCGGAATAATTATCCGTGCCCTTTTTGGATATTGAGAATCTGAAGATTTATGACAAAGCCTAAGCGTGTTGGTATTTTGACCAGTGGTGGAGACTGTGGAGGTCTCAATGCTGTCATTCGGGCTGTTGTGCGCCGCGCTCGCGACTATGATATAGAAATTTATGGAATTAAAGGTGCAACTCAAGGATTACTGAATCGTCCAGTGGAAGCAGAATTGCTGGATATGAAACGGGTATCAGGAATTTTACGCTACGGTGGTACGATTTTGGGAACTGTAAATAAAGGGAATCCTTTTGCTTATCCGATGCCTGACGGTAAACTAGTCGATCGCTCCGAAGAAGTGATTGATGGCTACCATAAACTGGGATTAGATGCCCTTATTGGCATTGGTGGTGATGGCAGTTTGGCGATTTTGCGACGACTAGCGCAGCAGGGCAATATGAACTTGGTGGCAGTTCCGAAGACCATTGATAATGATTTAGGAGCAACAGAGAATTCAATTGGCTTTAATACAGCGGTGAGTGTGGCAGTGGAAGCACTTGATCGCCTAACTTATACGGCGATCAGTCATAGTCGGGTAATGATCTTAGAAGTGATGGGTCGGGATGCAGGACATATTGCAGTGAGTGCAGGGATTGCAGGGGGTGCTCATGTGGTATTAATTCCCGAAATTCCCTATAATCTTGATGAAGTCTGCGATCGCCTCATGAATCGAGCTCTGCGTGGATTCCCTTTCAGTACAATGGTCGTTGCGGAAGCGGTGAAAACACCAACTGGTGAACCTGTAAAATATACCAATAGCCTTGGACAAACTCTCTATGGAGGCATTGGGCAATATCTCGGTGATCAGATCAGCACCCGCACAGGCTTAGAAAGTCGTGTCACAATTTTGGGACATGTGCAGAGGGGCAGTATGCCATCGCCTTTAGATCGCATTCTAGGAGCAACTTTTGGTGTGGCGGCTGTAGATTTGATTGCAGAGAAGAAATATGATCGCATGGTGGCGTGGGTCAACCGTGAAGTGATCGATGTTCCAATTGCTGATGCGATCGCCAAATATAGAGCCGTGGATGTACATGGAACATTGATTCGTACGGCAGTTGGTTTAGGAACTTATGTAGGCGAAATCGATCAACTTCTTTAAAGAACTAAATTTTATGTGGCATGGCTTCGCCATGCCACATAAAATTTAGTTCTTTACTTATCAAAAAAATCTTAGGCAAAATCGACTTCTCTTGAAGATTGCTCAAAGCGCTATAGTTAAGGAATTTATTAAGTCCAATAAATAACTATTAAACCTGTTTATGTCTAGTCGCCTCAAAGCACTGTTCTACTATATTACGGCGCGGTTATTGCTTGCACCACTTATGCTATGGGCGATCGCCTCAATTGTTTTTTTATTAATGCGGGCGACTCCAGGTGATCCCATTGATGCAATTTTAGGCCCCCGTGCACCTGAAGATGTCAAAGTTGCCCTACGGGAGCAAGTAGGTCTGACAGGTTCTCTATTTTCGCAATATGGGGGCTACATGAAGGATTTGCTACATTTCAACCTTGGCAAATCGATCAGCACCCGTGAGCAAACTGTTTGGCAAATTATTAAGAACTTTTTCCCCGCCACCGCAGAATTGGCAATTTATGCCCTAATAGTTGCTTTAGTCGTAGGGCTAACCGTAGGCATTATTGCGGCGCTGCGCCCAAATACTAAATGGGATGTTGGTGGCAGGCTGTTTGGCATTATTACCTATTCCTTACCCCTTTTCTGGGTCGGCATGATTCTGCAATTAGTTTTCTCAGTACAACTGGGTTTGTTGCCTATTGGTACAAGATTTCCTGCTAGCATAGACCCCCCGATGAAAGTATTCGGACTCTATACTCTTGACGCTTTGCTCAAATCGGATTGGAAAAACTTTTGGATAAGTCTTCAATATCTGATCTTACCAGCTACGAGCTTAGGGATTGTCATTAGTGGGATTTTTGAGCGAATTATGCGGGTAAATTTGCGTCAAACCTTGCAGTCAGACTATGTGGAAGCAGCTAAGGCAAGAGGGATTAAACCGAGTGCAATTTTATTTAACCATGCCTTAAAAAATGCAATGATTCCTGTCATTACTATTCTTGGCTTGACCCTTGCTTCGATGCTTGGAGGTGCAGTGTTAACTGAAGTTACATTTTCTTGGCCTGGGCTAGCTAATCGCTTATTTGAAGCGATCGTTGGGCGTGACTATCCCGTAGTCCAAGGCATTGTTGTATTTTTCGCAATAATCGTCACGGTTACTAGTATTCTCGTAGATATTGTGAATGCTTGGATTGATCCGAGGATTCGTTATTAGCTAATAGCTAATAGCTATTAGCTTCTGATGATTGGTAATTATTTTTTCCTTTTTCCTTTTTCCTTTTGACCAATTGCCACAACTCTCATTAATCTGCTGATAATTTGTCTCAATCAACTTGTAATTTGGTCATGGTTTAGTTCCCTCTGGTAATTCTGATAGTCATATTGCCGTTGCTTTCCCAAAACTACTAATTAAGTAATCTGTGTATAGGTCAAAGAACTATCTGTTTACGCCTGTCAAACTTTTTCTGAACCTATTTTTACCCTACTCCTTTTTTCTTCTATAAATTGTCAATTATAGCGGTTTTCATTTTGCCGTAGGCAAAATGAAAACTCAAAACACTCACTGGGATTGATTCTAGATTTTCAAATGAGTACGCACTCATTTGAAAACCGCTATATTAGAGAATCTTAGGGCTAGTAGGAATTTTAGAACCAGAATATTGGAAAGCAATTCAGATATCTTTCTAATATAGTTCTAGGGATTCTATATTGAAAAAAATTAATAGCAAATTTAGAATTTTTATGAAAATCAAGCCTGTTTTTGCGGGAATTGCTGTACTTGGTGCTTTGCTCTTGGTATTAAGTTTAACTACGATCGCTAAGGTACTTGCGTCAAATCCAAGAGATCTATTAATAGGAGTCAAAACTCAGCCTATCACAGTGCAACTATTGCCCAAGCGAACGCCTTTATTTGTCTCATTTTTGGCGAATCCAGAGAAATTAGGACTATTCACCCAGTTAGCGGCAAAACCTAGCGATCGCAGTGATGTGCGCCATGAATTAGCCAAGCTCAAGCAGCAATTACGACAAAACTGGTTATTAGACTATGAACGCGATATTCAGCCTTGGCTGGATCAAGAGATTACTCTAGCTGTGACCGATGTCGATCTTGATCACCAGTCAGCTAATGGTTGGCAAACAGGATATTTGCTTGCCTTGACTGCTAAAGATGTTGATCTTGCCAAGGCGACAATCGATGCTTTTTGGCAAGATTTAGCGGTGAATGGCTCCGATCTAGGATTTGAGCAATATCAGGGTGTATCGATTTTAAATACGAGTTTTGCGGAAAATCAACCGACAATCGCGGGAACGATTGTGGACAAATTTGTACTATTTGCTAATGATGTGCGAGTACTACGCCAAGCAATTGACAATTTGAAAGATCCTAATTTGGCATTACCCAGTCTTGAACATTATCGTGATCGCCTTGCCCAAATCAATAAGGGTAAAATTGCCTTTGCCTATGTCAATTTAGGAGAGCTAGGCGAGGATTTACCGAAAGCAAGTTTGTTAATGAGCCTCGGTTTAGATAAGTCAGGGATCAGAGCTAAAACGCTCTGGCATGAAGAGCGATCGCCTCAGGCTTTAGTATCTAATAATGAGCCTAATGCTAACGCGCCATTATCCCGAACCAATCCCACAACAAAGCCCGCATCCAAATCTAATGCCAATATTGCAACTGCCATACCTTCAGGAAATGTAGTAATTCTTGGTAAGAATCTCGGTGAAACTTTACAAGAGGTTCAAGCTTCCCTTCCTCCAGAATGGCTCAAGGTAATTACCAAAGCGATCGCTCCCATACCCTTAAATCAAGATGCATTAGCATGGGCACAGGATGATTTTGCAATTACTTTATTCCCTCAGCGTAATGCTCAGCCCAATAGCACACCAGACTGGTTACTAGTAGCAAAAGTAAATGATGCTAAAGCCTCCGCAACAGCGATCGCAACTCTTGATGATCTTGCAAGAAAGCAAATCACCGTAGGGGAAATCAATCTCAAAAATCAGCCTGTTACAGTTTGGACAAATTTGAGTGCTAGTCTCAATAATGCTTCTGGTTATCCTAACAATGCTGATGTATTAGGAAAGGTAATTGTAGTCCATGCTCAAACTTCCAATTATATTTATCTATCCAATTCACTCCCATCTTTGGAGTTAGCATTAAATCTCAAAAGTAATCAGGCGATCGCTTCATCTCAGAGTTTTAAAACTATCATAAGAAAATTGCCACGAGATTACCATGCCTACGGATATCTTGCTCAGCAGTTTAATTTGAATTGGTTAGAGACTATTTCCTCTGATCTCAAAATTCAAGAAATCTCTTCAAAGATCAGTCATTCTTCACTTACCTCAATTTTTAAACACATAGAAATTGTAGGCTTTGCTAGCACAAGTGGTGCAAATAATATGGAGCATGGTGAACTTTTCTTTACTCTTAAGTAATTTTCTAATAATTAGGACTTACGCATTGGGTAGATGTGGGGTAGTCGCTCCCTCATCATAACCACTCAAGGCGTAAATCCTAATTTAAGTGTAATAAGAGTTTCATGTATGGCAGTCAAACGGAAACAACAGCAATTGCATACCCTTAATATTCCCCTAGAATGGATCCTGTTACTTCCATTTGTGATGCAATTGATTGGGACAATTGCCTTACTTACAACTCTATCAAATTATTATTGGACATTTCTAATCTGTGGCATGATGCTATTGCTATCTATAGCATTTGGTGTTTTTGCTTATCGATGGATTAAACAAAAGATTGAGCATATTGAGATTTCTCTGGAAGCCTCAAACAAAAATTATAAGACGCTCTTTGCTATTTTGCCCATAGGAATTTCTATTACCGATCCTAACGGGAACCTTATAGCAGGTAATCTTGCCTCGGAGAAAATTTTAAAAGTTCCTAATCAAAAACTAACATCACGGACTTATGACTCGCATGAATGGCAGATTGTGCGGTTTGACGGCTCACCTATGCCCAGTAATGAATATGCAAGTGTCAGAGCCTTAGCTGAAAATCGCGAAATCGACAATGTGAAGATGGGACTATTGGATGATCTAGGGAATGTGCGTTGGTTGAGTGTGAGTGCAGCTCCAATTCCTCTGGAGGGATATGGAGTGGCGATTGATTACCTATGTGGATATCAGTGGGCTTAAACATACCGAAGAAGCACTGCGTCAGAGTGAATCAAGATTACAAGCTTTTTTAGATAATGCACCAACCCCAATCTCAATCAAAGATTTAGAAGGAACCTACTTATCAATTAACCAAGAATTTGCTTATTGGATGCAGGCTGATTATGAAAAGATTGTTGGTAAAAAGGACTACGATCTCTTTTCCCATGAAGCAGTAAAAATAATTCGTGATATGGAATTGCAAGCAATTTTTGAGGGTATTGCTGTTAGTTTTGAAGAAACTTTGCATTTGCCTAGTAGTCAACGCACTTTCATCATCACCTTATGAAGCGAAACATCAAGGAAGAAATCGCTCAGTTCTGTTTGTTGAATAGTATTTTGGTAGAGCTAAATAGGTAAGGATGGTCGGCGCGAAGCGCCGACCATCCTTACCACAATATTTTTAGTCCGCAAAAGCTTAACAATAAGTAGCTTGACAAATTAAAACTCAAAACCAAAGCATGGGTCGCATGCATAGCTGGCGACCCATGCTTTGGTTTGTTTTCCATAGCTGAGGATCGACAAGCTTATCCAGATGTTATGTGCATGATTGACCTCATCAGTAACCCCATTACCATCAAAGGCATAATGCAACTTACATCGTTTTGCGCGTACTTAAAAAACAGAAATATTTTTAAAAGTGTCGCCAAGCGACACTTTTAAAAATATTTCTGTAATACTCAAATCCTAAATAGGCTGTATTAGCTAGATTGAGGGATAAAATATCTGGATGCAGCTAAACTGCCAAGAATATATATAGGGGCTTCGCCATAAGATAAGAAACTGGTTTTGATGATGTGGTTTTGCCAAACCATCAAAAATCGGTTTCCTTACTAAATTGTGTAACCCTAATTTTTTATTTTTTAGCTTTTTTAATAAACCATGACAGTTGTAACTAATCCCACTGATGTTTATGTTCTCTCTCAATGGCTAGCAGGTGATCATAGTAATTGGGATCAGGCGATCGAAAATCCCCCATTTTTCGCGCATATCCGTGTGGGTGTTCGCGCCTTGCCCAATCCGATTACTGAAGATGGTGTGTGGCTCTACCTTGAGCAAGCCTATGACTATGAGATCAATCGTCCCTATCGCACAGCCATATTGCATGTAACCTATGCCAACGATCGCATTGAAATCATCAATTATCGTCTAAAAAGTGCAGAAGCTTTTTTTGGGGCAAGTCGCAATCGCGATCGCTTAGCGTCAATTGATGCCGATGCGATCGATCAACTTCATGGGTGCACACAATGGGTACATCGTGCCGATGAAAAGACCTTTAAGGGCACTGTTGAACCAGGCAAAAATTGCTGTCTGAATCGCAAAGGTGTCAATACCTACCTCACGATTGACTTTGAAGTTACGGAAAACAGATACAGCAGTCTTGATCGTGGCTATAGCGTCGAAACCGATGAACTGATCTGGGGTTCTGTCGCGGGTGCTTTTGAATTCAGCAAAAAGGCAAGTTTTAGTGATGAAATTACCGTGAAATTCGCATAGGATCTATTCCTTAGGTATAATTAATTCCTGTCAAATTAGATTTTTTGAACTTCTGATGCTGCTCGAATAGTTAAATCGGGTAGCGACTAATTACAAATAATCTGATCAACCAGAGCTTTCTGAAGTTGCAAATTGCATGAAAGTTATGGTGTGCAGCGCAAAGTGCCACATACCATAACCCCAAGGAAGCATAACTAGTGTGAGCATTAAAGGTGTAATTTGAAAGTCCTCGTAGTTGGCAGTGGCGGTAGAGAACACGCCTTAGCTTGGAAACTGCTGCAATCTCCAAATATCGATCGCGTCTTTTGCATACCAGGAAATGGTGGTACGGCAACCATGCCCAATTGTCAAAACGTTTCTCTGAGTATCGATGACTTTGAAGGAATGTTGCGTTTTGCTCAGGTACAGGGGGTAGGGTTCACGATTGTGGGCCCTGAACTACCATTAGCGCTTGGTATTGTTGATTACTTCCAAGCTGCAAAAGCCTTAATTTTTGGTCCCACTAAAGAAGGTGCTCAGATTGAGTCAAGTAAGTCTTGGGCTAAGCAACTCATGCAGGAAGCAAATATTCCTACAGCAGCTAGTGCCACCTTCAATAATCTTGAATTCGCTCAAGCCTATGTGCGTGAGCAAGGAGCACCAATAGTCATTAAGGCTGATGGGTTAGCCAGTGGTAAGGGTGTAACCGTAGCAATGGATCTAGATGAAGCGATCGCTGCTCTAGACCGCATCTTTTCGGGACAATTTGGTTCCGCAGGTGAAACGGTAGTCATTGAAGAGTTTATGACAGGGCAGGAAGTATCTGTCCTTGCAATTACTGACGGCAAAACTATTCGCCCTTTAATTCCTGCCCAAGATCACAAGCGTCTCGGAGATGGTGATACAGGTCCTAACACAGGTGGCATGGGAGCCTATGCACCTGCACCGATCGCCACACCTGATTTAATGGCAAAGGTACAGGCACAAGTTTTAGAACCTGCGATCGCCGCTTTGAATACTAGAGGTATTGACTATCGCGGCTGTCTCTATGCAGGGTTAATGGTCACTCCCGAAGGTGAACCCAAGGTGGTGGAGTTTAACTGTCGATTTGGCGATCCTGAGACACAGGCTGTTTTGCCCTTACTAGACGACAACCTCGATGATTTACTCTTAGCCTGCGTCGAAGGGCGACTCGAAAGTTTTGCACCCCTAAAATGGAAAAACCAGACTTCTGTATGTGTAGTTACTGCCGCCGATGGCTATCCAGATAAGGTAGAAGTTGGTCAGTTCGTCACAGGTATCGGTAAAGCCGAAAACGTCGGTGCTTTTGTCTTTCAATCTGGGACTAAGCTCAAGAATAATGCTTTAGTCACAAATGGAGGTCGAGTTCTAGGTGTGACCGCCCTAGGTGATGACATTCGTAAGGCAATTACGAATGTTTATAGCGCTGTTGACTTTATTGCTTATGATGGCATGTATTACCGCAAAGACATTGCTAGCAAAGCTATTACCTAAAGAAAAACCGCGCATTGCGCGGTTTTTCTTTATTCTGCTGCCATGCTCAGATTTACTGTTATCGTCAGTTTTAAAGACGAGTCTGCACTTGCGTCATGCATCTGCTGCAAATATTGATTAACATGGCGATCGCCAATCGGTTCAGTCAAAAGACGCGATAGCAATTGCAAGAGCTTTGCAGCTCCATTACTAATTTCTTGACTGAAGGATTCCGTGGCGATCGGTAAATTCACAGGAATATTAGAGTAATTCATATTCATCTGGCTAGCATTACTAACCTGTAGTGAACGATCCTGAATAGAGCGACTGCTATAGCGGCGCAATACCACTTGCAAATTATTTTTAGTTACGCGATCGCCAAAAGCTTCTGATAGTAATTGCCACAATTTATAACCCACATCGCGAATATAAGCCGCATCATAACCAGCTTTTTCAGCGATTTCAGAATAGGTCTTGCCCTCCCAAGTTTGGCGAAAAATAGCCTCTTGGATTGTGCTAAGGCTCTTGTTTCCCAAAACGGTGTCCACAATATTGAGTGCGTCATCAATAGTCATTGTTTTCCTCACAATCCACTAAATTGTCATTAATTATTCATGCCTAGATGCTCTCTATCAAAAACTAACGAGTCAGAAAAAGATATTATTTAGACCTATTTGCTTTGTATAAAAATCCTAAATGAGATGATATTGGCTTCGGCTTCGACTAGCCAATCATAAACCGATAGCTGAGCGAATTCAAAGCCAAGGGTATTCACAAATGATTTAGGACTGCTATAGATAGGGTTTAATCCTAATTGATTATTTTAGGTTGGAACTTCCTAACTAAATCTCCATCTAGCTAGTTAAACAAACTATCAATCATCTAATAGCTTGTACTCAACACGTCAAAAATACTATTGCCAACACATTTACTAAAATAATAATTAGGGTTGCTTAATCAAGTTGGTAATTAATCACCATTCATTAAACTCGTCAGAAAATTTAGATTGCGAACTAGAGAATAAGTTAGAGAACTCAAGGTTTTCTATGGCTTTTAAGTTAGCACAGTTTATTTAAACTTGTTATGCAAGGAAATTGTATAGATGTAAACCTTAAAAACATTTATTAGTAAGGTTTTCGGGCTTTGACAATATTTTTTTGCTTACTCAAACTTGTTTTTAACGATAAAATTTATGATATTTCATGGCAATAATTAAGACATTAACAAGCAAGTTATGGGAACAGAAAAAGCCAGATCATTTTTTCTAGCTTTTTCTGACAAATTCTAAACTAGATAAACCTAATCGTAAGTTACCACACACAAATCGCTATAGCATTTCCCAGATGTGTTTGTGTTCCTGTCTAATGCGAGAGAACAAACCTCTACCTCACTAAAAAGCGCTATATAATCACTGAACAGCATTTCGCGCAGACAATTATGGCAAACAATAAGAAAGAACTAGTGGTTTTGGGTATAACTTTAGCCATCTTTGGCGGACTAGCTGTCGGTGGTTTTTTATTTTTTAATCAAGGTAAATCTAACCCTAATGCCTCTTCATCGCTTAGTAAAGCAAACTTTGACTTGACTACCCGCAAAAGTGAAGGCGAAAAATTGCTGATTATTGCTGAGTCAAATGCTGACAAGGATGCGGCGATCGCCGCGATTGCTAAAAAGGACTACGCCACTGCCACAGCTAAATTGGAAGACTCACTCAGTAAGCAACGTAACGATCCTGAAGCTTTAATTTATTTGAATAATGCCAAGATTGGCGATCGCCCCTCCTTAAAAGTTGCCGTGAGTGTGCCCATTGGCGGCAACCTGAATGTTGCAAAGGAAATTTTACGGGGCGTTGCCCAAGCCCAAACTGAGGTGAATAATCAGGGTGGCATTAATGGAATGCAACTTAAAATCGCGATCGTTAATGATGACAATAAAGCTGATATTGGTGTAAAAGTAGCGCAGGCTCTAGTTCAAGATCAAACGATCCTTGCGGTGATCGGACATAACTCTAGCGAAGTTTCCATTGCAACAGTGCCGACCTATCAAGCAGGAGGACTAGTGATGATATCCTCTACAAGTACCGCCAAGGAACTTTCAGGAATGGGTAGCTATATTTTTCGGACAGTACCCAGTGTCAGATTCCAAGCCGATTCGCTATCCCAATACACAGTTAGAAAACTAAATAAGAAAAATATTGGCATTTGCTTTAATTCTGAGGCTAAGGCTAGTCAATCGCTCAAGGAAGAATTTACAACGGCTATATTTTCGGACGGAGCTAAAGTTAGTCGGATTAATTGCGATGTTGCCAGTCCCAGCTTTAACGCGGATAAGGTAGTTGAGGATATGTTAGGTGATCGCGTTGATGCTCTGTTGTTATCACCAGGTGTCGAAAAGATCGAAAAGGGAGCAGAAATCGCCATTATTGCTAGAAATCGTCTGTTATTGTTGGGCGACTCAACTTTGTATACTTTCAAAACTTTGCAACTAGGACAAGGAGCGATCGCCGATATGGTGTTAAGTGTGCCTTGGCATCCTGACTTTTTTGCAAATAATCCCTTTTCCGCTAATGCCGTGAAGTTATGGGGCGGTGATGTCAATTGGCGCTCAGCAACTAGCTACGATGCAACTTTAGCCATTATTGGTGGTTTGAAAAAAAGTGCTAATCGGGAAGGGCTACAGCAAGCTTTATCTAATCCCAGTTTTGAGATTGACGGTGCTGCAGGCAAAATCACATTTCAACCATCAGGTGATCGGGCTAATGCTTCGATTTTGGTCAAAGTAAGCAAAGGCAATCGATCAGGCGTAGGCTATGACTTTGTGCCATTACGCTAAGTTAAAACTTTAAGAGCGACAAGAGGTGTCATGCTTAAAAATCTCTATTTATCTCTATTTATAAAGTTTTGTTATAACGTTTTGAGAAGGAGGATATCCTCCTTCTCAAAACAAAAAACAATCACAGTAAAGGTTTTAAATTTTCATTTTGTCTTAGGCAAAATGAAAATGAGTTATGCGTGATTATGCTTGGTATTTTTTGAAAACTAGAGTTACGTTATGACCACCAAATCCAAAGGAGTTAGAAGTCGCCACATTGATCGTCATTGGACGGGACTGGTTCGGGACATAATCGAGATCACATTCAGGATCAGGATTTTCTAAGTTCATGGTTGGCGGTGCAATGTCATTTTTAACAGCCAGAACCGTTGCTACTGCCTCAATACCACCTGAACCACCGAGCAAGTGACCTGTCATCGACTTAGTAGAACTAACCGCCACCTTATAAGCATGATCGCCTAAAACTTGCTTGATTGCCTTTGTTTCGGTCTTATCATTGGCAGCAGTACTTGTCCCATGAGCATTGATGTAGTCCACCATCTCAGGAGTGACCTCAGCATCCTTCAGGGCAAGGGACATCGCACGGATCGCACCTTCACCATCGGGGGAAGGAGAAGTCATATGATAGGCATCGCAAGTACAGCCATAGCCAACGATCTCCGCATAGATTTTTGCTCCACGCGCTAGAGCATGTTCAAGATTTTCGAGGATTAAAATGCCTGCGCCTTCACCCATTACAAAGCCATCACGATCCTTATCAAAGGGACGTGACGCATGGGCAGGATCATCATTACGACGCGACATGGCTCTAGCAGAGGCAAATCCCGCAAAGCCTAGAGGGGTAATCGCGGCTTCTGTCCCACCGCAAATCATTGCTTGAGCAAAACCACTTTGTACCAAACGAAACGCATCGCCGATCGCATTAGAACCAGCCGCACAAGCTGTCACCGTGCAGGAGTTTGGACCTTGTGCGCCCGTGTGAATTGCTGTCAAACCTGCCGCCATATTGCCGATCATCATCGGAATCATAAATGGGCTACAGCGAGAAGGTCCTTTAGTGCGAATAATTTCGTGCTGATCTTCAAGGACTTGTAAGCCACCAATCCCAGTACCTAGCAATACACCAATTTGAGCAGCATTGACTGGCGTAATTTCGAGATTAGCATCGCGCAATGCTTGAATACTGGCACTAACACCAAATTGAGCAAAGCGATCCATCCGTCGTGATTCTTTAGCGGGAATATAAGTTAGTGGATCAAAATCCTTAACTTCGCCGCCCACACGACATTCATGATCAGTTGTATCGAAGCGAGTAATTTCTGTAATCCCGTTTTTACCATCAACTAGACCTTGCCAATATTCTTCGACCGTGTTACCGATCGGTGTGATTGCACCTAGTCCAGTGACAACGACGCGAGAGAGGGGCTGGGGGTTTTGCATTTCGTTTGGAATTAGTTTGTCAAAAATTTTCTAATTTAATCTAATTTTAAGGTTAGGTATGCAATGTAATTGTGTTGTGGGAGCGAAGCATCCACAACACAATTACTAAAAAAATTACTTTGCAGCACTAGTATTTTAAGATTAGGTGAGAAGATTCGGCTAGAAAACAAAAGCCTTGTTGCTAAGCAACAAAGCTTTTATTTAAAAACAATTGCTTAAGCAGCTTGTTTCTCATCAATATACTTAACTGCATCTTCAACAGTGGCAATCTTTTCTGCGTCTTCGTCGGGGATTTCCACACCGAATTTTTCTTCTAAAGCCATAACTAGTTCGACAGTATCGAGAGAGTCAGCGCCAAGGTCGTTGGCAAAGCTAGCTTCAGGCTTAACTTCGTCTTTATCAACGCCTAGTTGGGATGCAACGATCTCTTGAACTTGCTCAAAGGTACTACTCATTTAATTATTCTCTGCTTACAACCAATAAAACTTTTTAGCGTTTTTAATTTTATCGGATAACGGTAGCTGTAGATACATGATTTAAAACACTCTATATTAAAGTGACGAAGCGAAAACAGTCACTTTAATATCCCAAATAAGTCGCTACCTGACGAATGAGAAATAAACCGCCTACGGAATTACCGATCGCATCAAGGGTCGGACTATAGCTAGCGATCGCTGCCAAATCTGGCACAATCGATAAAATTGCCCCACTCACACTAGATTTGGAGGGTAGTCCGATATCTTGGGCAAATTCTTCAGAAGCTTCATACATTCCACATTTTGTCATGATTTCTAAAATTATAGAAATATAAGGTGATCGCTGGGTATTTACTAACAACATCCCAATTTGGGCTAAGTCCTGCACATTGCCCCGCAAACAACAAATTTCTTCATAAATAGCCAAAGCTTGCTCAGGGTTAGCAATTAAGCCCAACTCCTGCAAACGGGCAGCGATCGCTAAATTACGACGATTGGCAACTGATCGCACTGAATTCAACATTAATTGATCAAGCTCCAAATTTGCATCGGCTCTCACATTTAGCCAATTTCGCAAAGTCTCTGAAGATGGCAGTAATGATGAAAGGGCGATCGCGCCACTATTTAACATCGGATTATGAGGTTTGCCCTCTGGGATTGCATTAAATGCTTCTTGACTAGGTAGGCGATCGACAAGCTGAAAAACCTGATCAAACCCAAGATTTTCTAATAAATACAACAGCAAAAATGGCTTGATTACACTCATCAAAGGAAAAGTATTGGTAATATCACCTGCCGCTTCTGATTTATTTTCTTGTAGATGTTGTATGGCGATCGCGATCGTCTGCGGATCAACTTGAGCTAATAGGGGGATGTAACTCGGTATTTTGCCCTTCAGTGATTCTTGCTTGGCTAACTTTAGTGATCGGGACAAGCTTTGTTCAAACAAATTGTATACGCTTAAAGGAGTTATCAGGTTATTAGGGATGTATTTCGTGACAACAGGGAGGGAAGAATGTTATTAGGGTGCAATCTTAATAATACGGATAATTATAAGATGTATTGAGTTAACAAAATTGATGAAAACAATTCCTAACCAACGATTGTCTGTTTTACTATATGAATGAATTGGCAAAATTCTTGTTTTTGTCTGATGATCATCTGAAGACTGCACAGTTACTTTACGATCGCGGTCGTTATCGCTCGTCTATATCTCATGCTTAAGTAGCTCAACTTAATTAAAACCCAAACCAGAGTTTTGTTCCGCCCTCTACGCGGGCGGAACAAAACTCTCGGTTTTTAGTTTACTTATGTCTAGCTGCTTACTATGCGATGTATTATGTAACTCATGCTTTACTTCTTTCTGAAGATTTGGATAATGAGATCTATTGAGTTAACAAAAATGACTACAGTATCTATCTTGCCGATCGCTAGTGTGAATGGCGAAAATTCTTATCGGGCGATTTCTGGAAAGTAAGTATAGTGTTGGTAAAACTGCGGGACAAGCTTTAGATAGCTTAATAACTGAGTTGGGTGAATCTGGATTTACGGCGCTACTTGTTATCCAAAACTTTAATCCCGATCAGTTTTTTAATGAATCCATTAGGACTTACGCAAACCGAACGAATTTCTTAGGATTGAGGTAGATGTGGTGCGGGCTTCGCCCGCACCACATCTACCCAATGCGTAAGTCCTATCCATACTAAAGGGCGATCTCGGAATGAGCTAACCATCGCTGTGAATATTGTCATGCTCCAGAATTAGTTTTTAATTTTCCATTTGAGGTTGAGCATATTGTCCCGATCTTTCGACAAGGTACAAATGATGAGTCGAATTTAGCACTTGCCTGTCGATCTTGCAATCTTGGTAAGGGAACTCGTATTAGTGGTAATGTTTCTGATGCAAATGGGGAAGTTTTGTTTTTTCTCCTAAGACAAAATCATTGAGACGAGCATTTTGGGATTGATTCTGAAACTGGTGTAATTGTAGCAATTACTGATGTCGGGAAGGTCACTGTTGAGAATTTGCAGATGAATAGTGCTGCTCAAGTAACTGCTCCACAACTATGGATTCGTTTCGGTCTTTTCCCTTAAAGAAATGCAGATTAAGTCTCCATATCCATAAAAACCAGGGCAAGCTAATTATTTGTGCCTACCCTGTATAAGTTATTCGTGTGGAATGTGTGAAATACTATCTGCTGCTGACATAAGGGTGAATTTTGCTACCATCAAGGCTCGAAGGCGGCAAGAAATTTTTTTCACTCTCTAGTACTGACTTGCCAAATATACCTTTGACAAACAATGCTAACCAAACTAGAATCTTGTGCTAGGTGTAGAAGAGGAGACTCTAGAATGATCAAGCTCAATAAATCTGTAAATACTGTAGCTAGCCTTTCCTTACTATCAGCAATAGCTCTAGCTCCAAGTACTGCACAAGCTGAAACCACTTCATCCTTTATCAATGGCGATCCCTTCAAGGCTATTGAACTGAAGCAAGAAATACAAAAACAAGCACAGAACGTTACATCCGTATCCCAACTAAGTGATGTCAAGCCCACTGATTGGGCTTTTACGGCTCTACAATCCCTAGTTGAGCGTTATGGTTGTATTGCTGGTTATCCTGATCGCACTTTTCGCGGCAAGCAAGCCACCAGTCGCTATGAATTTGCCGCAGGCTTAAATGCTTGTCTCGATAAAATCAACGAGATCATCTCCGCAGGTCTCGCTGACAAAGTTAGCAAAGAAGATCTCGCTACTCTCCAAAAACTACAGGAAGAATTTGCCGCAGAACTTGCCACTCTACGTGGTCGTGTTGATGCCCTCGATGCCAAAGTCACTAAGCTAGAAGCACAACAATTTTCGACCACCACTAAACTTACAGGTGAAGTTATTGTTTCCGCGACAGCAGGTACTGGTGGTCCCAATAACGCTAACTCTAATGTTACCCTGAGCAATCGTACTCGTCTGGTTCTCAATACTAGCTTTACAGGTAAAGACTTACTCAGAACTCGTCTAGAAACTAGCAATAATCTTGTTGCTGCAAGTAGTTCTACTACTGGTAGTCTCGCTAATCTTTTAGGCACAAATACAGTTCGTATTGGTCCAGGCGCAGCAGTTACAGACAATTCATTTGCCCTTAGTCTTCTTGATTACAGGTTCCCTGCATTTGACAATAAGGTAAACTTCTACATTGCACCTCGTAGCTTCCCTGACGAATTCTTCACAGTGCTTTCTCCTGTGGCAAGCAATGGACAAGGATCTATCTCTAGGTTTGGACGCTTCGATCCATTAATGCGGATTGCTGGTACATCTTCTTTATTTGGTTTTGATTGGTCAATCACAGATAAAGTCAGACTACAAGCAGGTTATGGCTCATCCGACCCTGCTAACCCTGCTAATGGCGGTGCTGCTGGTCTATTTGGTGGGTCAACAATCGCTCTTGTGCAACTTTTATTTAAACCTGCTGATAATCTAGACACTTCGATTACCTACGCAAATACTTACCATCAGTCTGGAGCAACAACAGGTACTAGCTCATTAAATACAGGCTTGACTAACAATGAAACTATTACGACTGCTGGTGGTACTGTCGCAGGTTCTATTCGTGCGAATTCGATCGCAGGTAATTTAGCTTGGAAAATCACACCTAAGTTGACATTCCATACATGGGGAACGGTGATTTTTGCAGATGCAGTAAATGCTTCTGCATCGACTACCTTTACTAGTTGGATTACTGGGTTAACCCTCAATGACTTGTTTAGCGAAGGCAGTGCAGGAAGTATTCTTTTTGGTCAGCCCATCAATCGCTCATCTGTAAGTGGCACAGCAACTTTAGGAGCAGTTAATTCCACTCCTTATCATTTAGAGTTGTTCTATCGTTATCGTATCAGCAAAAACATCAGTATAACCCCTGGGATTTTCTGGGTTTTCAATCCTGAAGGTGTCAGCACCAATCCGACAGCAACTGTTGGTGTAATTCGGACAACGTTCACTTTCTAACTATAGCGGTTTCCATTTTGCCGTAGGCAAAATGGAAACTCAAAACTCTTACTGGGACTGATTTTTTGTTTTCAAATGAGTACACACTCATTTGAAAACCGCTATAACTGATGTTACGCGGAACAAATATCACCCTCACCCCCCTGCCCCCTCTCCCTTGATGGGTGAGGGGGCAGGGGTGAGGGTCTTAGAAACTTCCACGTAACATCAGTAATTAATTATAAGTAGCTCAACTTAATTAAAACCCAAACCAGATTTTTGTTCCGCCCGCGTAGCGGGCGGAACAAAAATCTCGGTTTTTAGTTTACTTATGTCTAGCTGCTTAAATCGGTAATAGATTGCTTTACTAGTTACTTATTTAGTGTGAACTAGAGGTAATTTAAAGTAGTTTTTGAGAGGATTTTTGTTAAGCAAAGCTTCTCTTAAAAACAGCAGATATTGCAGTTTTCAAATGAGTGTGGACTCATTTGAAAACAAAAACAATCATATTAAGGGATTTGAATTTTCATTTTACTTACGGCAAAATGAAAACCCCAATAAGTTGTATGATCCATAAGATAAACCCTAACTAATATTGTTAGTTAGGGTAATAGTCTACTGAGGCTTTTTGAATTACATATAGCGTTTTTCAATTAAGCGAGGTACATAGGTTTGTTTCCCCGAAAAAGGCGAGGAGACAAACCTGTACTTCACAAGACTAGTAAATGCTATAAATATTTCTGAAAATGCCACAAAGTGTCACTCTCAAAAATATTTCAGGATTTTAAGTAAACACAAAGTACTTAATGATTGATGGAGAAATAACTTATGACCGCGATCGCTACTCAAGACAAAGACCTCGCTAGCGTGATGAAAAATGATGGAGTTGCTAAGGCAAACACCCATGACAGTATCAATCGCATCTTCAATCGTTTAGAAGACATTAAAAAAGAGATGGGTGAACCATCTTGGTCAGTGCGCCTCATTTACACCGATATGATGAGTGCTGTGATGATTTGCCAAAAGCCTGGTGAAAGCAATCGCACTCACTATCATGCCAATGAGGATGAATGGTGGGTAATCATGGAAGGTGAACTTGAGTGGGATGTAGATGGTTATGGAACCTATCACGCCAAAAAAGATGACATCGTTTTTGTTCCACGTAAGGTGATTCATAATATCCGCGTTGTGGGTGATCAGCCATCGATTCGTCTAGCGATCGGTAAGCCCGATGTCAATCACATTTTTGTAGAAGATCACGTTTTTGCCCAAAATTAGTTGATGTAGCAATCATGACCAAATTCCGTGACTTTCCCCAAGATTTCAAGGGAAAGGTAGCAATTATTACTGGTGCAAGTAGTGGTATTGGTCAAGCTGTGGCAGAAGCGATCGCAAATTGTGATGCTCATACCGTATTTATTTCTCGTAGTGGCGCAGAAGCGATCGCTTCTGCGCTCAATGCCGCAGATAAATCGGCTCTATCTCTGCCCTGTGATGTCACTGACGAGATTCAAGTTAAACAAGCGATCGCTACAGTTTTTGAGAGATATGGGCGCATTGATATCCTGATCAACAATGCCGCCATCAATCAACTTGCCAAGATTGAAGATATTTCCCTTGAGGATTGGAATCGCGTCATGGCAACCAATCTCACCAGTCAGTTTCTGTGCTGTAAATATGTAGTACCGATCATGAAGCAACAAAGAAATGGCAACATTATCAATGTTTCTTCGATCGCAGGGCATTTTAGAAGCAAAATATCAGGAATTCACTATGTTGCTTCCAAAGCTGGAGTGGTGGGCTTTACTAGACAGCTTGCTTACGAGCTAGCCCCCTTTCAAATTAATGTTAATGCGATTTGCCCCAGTCAAACCTATACCCCAATGTTGGCAGCAACTTTGCCGCCAGAAGCTGAACAAAAATTGATTGATTCCATCCCCTTGGGCAGAATTGCTTCCATGGAGGAGCAGGTAAATGTCATTCTATTTCTCGCATCACATCTATCCAGTTATATGACAGGTGCGATCATTGATGTCAATGGAGGACAATTCTAATACAGCAATCCTAAATGGTTTTTCTCTGCCGAAGGAGTGAAATCAAGTCTGTACTTCACTATACTGGTAACTCCTATAAAGTCCAGATTGAAGCTTTCATTGTGATTCAGAGACAATGAAAACCTCTACAGTTTGGCTTGGTAACTCTCACACTTAGTTTGTACGTATAATTCTATGTTTACATTAGAAAATCCCCTCGTCATGCTGTATGTGAGATTAATTGGATGGACTCTTTTGGGATATGTATTAGGAAAACTCCTACCCAATGTCTACATCAGCTATCTAGGCAAAGCTTTACTGTTTGTGGGAATTCCTATTGGAATTGTTTCCTTTTTGCGTCAAGCTGATTTATCAGGATGGATTGTGATTGCACCAACGACGGCTTGGGTAGCAATTTTTGTAGGTGCAGGCTTGGCTTGGATTTGGATCGATTTAGGTGTGAGTGATGAAAGGTTTCAGGCTTTATCTAGGGGGATCACATCTCGCGAAAAAACTGTTGAAGTAACATCTGGGACAAACACAACCATCCAACAAGAAAGTGCATGGTCAGGACCAACTCAAGGCAGTTTTTTGCTTGCAATGACTTTAGGAAATACTGCTTTTATGGGATATCCTGTAAGTCTTGCCCTAGTGGAACCTCGTTATTTTGCATGGTCACTATTTTATGACCTAATTGGCTCAACGATCGCCGCCTATTCCGTTGGTATTGCTTTGGCAAGTCGTTTTGGCAGCACAGCTAACAACCAGCCGAAACCAAATCCACTTGTATCAATGGCAAAGACTCCAGCGTTATGGAGTTTACCCATCGGTGTTGGTATGCGATTTGTCCCATTGCCAACAGTAATTACTTCGGGAATGAATGCGATCGCATGGACAACTGTTACCCTCTCACTCGTAATGATTGGGATGCAGCTTAGTCAGTTACAGACCCTCAAAAACATCAAAAAAGCACTCACTTGTCTATCAATCAAAATGCTACTCACCCCATTAGTGGTGGGTACTGGCTTGATGTTTTTTGGAGTTACAGGAGAACCTCGGCTAGCAATGGTCTTGCAAATGGCAATGCCTCCAGCCTTTTCTACCCTAGTTATAGCTCAAGCCTATAATCTTGACCGAGACCTGACGGTTACGACCTTAGCCTTTGGTGTCGTGTTGCTGTTATTTACTATACCTATTTGGCTATGGTTATTTTCATAAAGAATATGAGTTTAAATATTAAATTTAAGTCTACTTAAATTTAATTATCAATTCTATTTAAACATAAAAAATAAGTTGTCCAATATATTCAAGACATATTAAAAAAAAATTACTTAAATTGCTTATAATCTTGCACTTAATGTCATATTATTTTTTTACATACTAAAGAAACAACCAAAAATTAGACAATTAATACATGAAACTACTGATTAGTACTTCTTCTTTCGATCTGCAAAGCAATCAGATTTTGCAAAAGCTTCAACAGCAAGGATTTGAGATTATTTTAAATCCCTATGGTAGGAGACTAAAAGAATCAGAACTTTTAGAATTACTCAGTGATGATGTTGTGGGCATGATTGCAGGTGTAGAACCAATCACACGTAATGTTCTCTCCTCAGCTAAGTCTCTCAAAATTATTTCACGATGCGGAATTGGTACTGATAGCGTCGATCTCCACGCAGCAGCAGAAATGGGTATTCCCGTGCATATAACGCCTACAGCGCCAGTAATTGCAGTAGCGGAACTAGCAGTAAGTTTAATACTTGCTTCATTAAGACGAATTGCAGAAGCCGATCGCCAACTGCGGACAGGAACATGGAAGCCATTAATGGGAAGACTCATTGCATCTCAAGTTATTGGCTTATTGGGTTATGGAAGAGTTGGTAATCGAGTGGGGCAACTTCTGAAAACTTTTGGAGCCAAAAGAGTTGCCTATGATATAGCTAGTAGTTCACTATTTGCTGATACTGTGAGTGTAGCATCACTAGATGAATTTCTGGCTATGGCAACTGTAGTGACAATTCATATTCCCTATAGCAAGGAAAATCATCATTTAGTCGATCGCGACTTTATTAATAAGATGCAGGCAGGCAGTATTTTAATCAATACTTCGAGAGGGGGCATCATTGATGAAGAAGCTTTATATGATGCGCTCGTATCAGGGCACTTAGCAGGAGCAGCCCTTGATGTCTTTGAAGAGGAACCCTACACTGGCAAGTTGGCAAGTCTTCCACAAGTTATTTTGACTCCACATATGGGTTCCTATGCTAGGGAGGCGAGAACACTAATGGAAGAAGAATCTGCACAACATCTCTTTGATGGTCTTGTTGAGCTTGGTTTAGCGCAATAAAAAAAGAGAGTGCCAAGCACTCTCTTTTTTTTGTGAGGAAATTTTTATACAAAAAATTTATGGAAAATACTATGAAAAAATATGATGCGATTGTATTTGATTTTGATGGAGTCATCGTTGAGTCAGTAGATGTCAAAACTAGAGCCTTTGCTGCTCTATATCAAGAATATGGAAAGCAAATAGTAAAGCAGGTCGTGGACTACCATCTTTTGAACAATGGCATATCGCGCTTTGAAAAATTTCGCTATTATCACGAATCCCTGCTGGGAAAGACATTAACGAAGGAGGAGGAGATACAACTTGGCGATCGCTTTTCCCAATATGTTGAAAGTGCAGTAATAGCATCGCCCTATGTACTAGGAGCCGATGATTTTCTCGAAAAGTATTACCAATCAATTCCTCTATTTGTTGCCTCTGGCACTCCTGATGAAGAACTGAAACGGATTGTGTCATTCCGTAACATGAACCATTACTTTGTCTCTGTATATGGTTCTCCTACCAAAAAAAGCGCTATTATTCAAAAGATTCTAACAAATCATGGGTTTAACCCTGATCGCGTGTTAATGGTTGGTGATGCGATCGCTGATTATGAAGGCGCGATCGGTGCAGGTGTAAAATTTATAGGCAGGGTGTTGCAATATCCGCAGACCTATCCCTTTAGCATAGAAACTGTTGTTTTGCCAGACTTAACACAGCTTGAAACTGCTATAAGTGGTGCCTAGTTCTATCTATATAGCAATCCTAGATGTTTTGAGGAAGTTCACACTTTCGGTGTGAACTTCCTCAAAATCCCAAAAATACGAATTATTTAGAATTGCTATAGCGTTTACCAGTCTGGTAAGGTACATAAGTTTATTTAACCCCCTTCGGCGGTGAAATAAACTTATGTACCTCACTTGATTGAAAAACGCTATAGCAATTTTTACTGAATTATTGTTTTGATTAATTCCTTAATCTTAAGAAATTTATGCGTCGTCGTCAGTTTAACCAACTATCACTATCTCTAGCAGGTCTGGGAATGGCGGCTTGTAGTGATTCCTCGGTCTTAAATTATCGACCTCAAACCAAAAATCCTAAATTTCGTGTCTGGTGGATTCAGAGCTTTTATCCTGCCGAAACTGAAGCACTTTCGCAGATTGTTGCTGAGTGGGAAAGAAATAATAACACTAAAGTAGAGATTACTTTTTATAACGATGGAGCAATTAATCGTGATACTGAAAATGCGCTAAACAATGGTAATCCCCCAGACATTCTATTTAGTAATACTGCTGAATTTGCTCTATATCCCAAATTAGCATGGCAAAATAACTTAGTAGATGTAACTGATGTTGTTGAACCTGTCAAAGATTTATTTAGCCCGATCGCTCTCAAAGCAGTTTCCTATAAAAATGGAGTCACTAATAAACGTAGTTATCACGCAGTCCCAATTGCTCAACTTGCGGCGGGAATTCATTATTGGCGCGATTTACTTGCTGATATGGGACTAGGTGATACGAGCATTCCGAGGGATTGGGATGGCTTTTGGAAGTTTTGGGAAACAGCCCAAGATCGCGCCAGAAGTAGGGGAAAAAAGGACATTTATGGCATTGGCTTACCCATGTCTCCAGACCCCACTAACACTGATACCATCTTTATGTTTGAACAGTTTCTGGAAGCCTACGGTGTGGATTTATTAGATGATAATGGTCAACTCCAAATTGATATTCCTAACAATCGCGAAGGAATAATAGCTGCATTAACTAAGTATGCGGGATTTTATAAGAGTGGCTTTGTACCCCCTAAAGCGACTCAATGGACAGACGCTGATAACAATCAGGTTTTTCTGAGCAAGAATTCATTTATGACCGCAAACCCAGGGTTATCTATCCCTGCTTCTCAACAGTTTGACTCGGTAGTTTATAACAAGAAATTAGTGACGACCGAATGGCCGCTTGCTCCTAGTGGTAAGCCACTGAACTATTTAGTTGCGGTGAAGCAGGCTGTTATTTTTGCAAGCTCTAATAATCAAGCTATGGCGAAGAGCTTATTGTCACATATCATCCAACCTAATAATTTGTTGACATATTTAAAAGGAGCAGGCGGGCGATATTTCCCAACTATGCCAAAACTATTGGAAGATCCCTATTACAAAGACTCACAAGATCCACATATATTAACAGCAACGAAACAATTCCAAAACAATACCTCATTTTATACAGCACAGAATCCTGCTTATGCAGGCGTTGGAGCAGACAAAATATGGGGTAAAGCTATCAAATTTGTGGCTCAGGGTAGTGCTACACCTGAACAAGCAGCGAATACAGCGATCGCACAAATTAAAGATATTTTTGCTAAGTGGAAATGAGGATAGAAAATGTTTAACCTATTTAAGAAACGTCTGCTGCTCCAGCTTGTGGGTTATTTCTCAATTCTATCGATTGTAACCGTTTTACTCGTAGCTGTTAGTGCTAATGTCAGAAGTCGTGATGCTCTCAGACGCTCAGCCATTGATCGCCTCGCCGTTGCCACATCACTTAAGGAATCACAGGTCACTCGATGGGTTGACAATCAGCGTCGTGATGTAATTTTGATGACTCAGTTGCCAGATTTCTTAATGAACTCAGAAGTTACTTTTACCAAAGATCGCGAATCTCCAGAATTTAAAACTGCCATTGAATCACTCAGAAAATTCATGGGAGACGTGTCATCGGTAAAGCCGAATATTCGACAAATTTCGATTCTTACAAATAATGGGATTACGATTGTCTCTACGGATAAACAAAAAGAAGGAAAATATCAGCCCTTAGGTAATACAACCACTTACTTTACTCGAGACCAATCGCGTGTAATCGTTCCAAACTTTTATATTTCCCCAATTTCAGGTAAGGCGGCTATGACCTTTGCTGCGCCTTTATCAAACAAAGCTAATGATCGCATTGGCGTGTTAGCAGTTGACCTTGATCTCCAAGGGGTTGATGACATCATTCGCCAAAATACAGGTTTAGGAAATAGTGGTGAAACCTATATTGTCGGTAGATTAGCTGCCAAAAACATTTTGCTTTCGGGAGCAGTTACAGATAATCAGGAAATTGCTAAAGATATTAAAAGTGAAGGAATTAATGCGGCTGCCCAAGGTAAAGATGGTGAGGGTCTGTATCGCAACTATAAAAATGTACCTGTACTAGGAAGTTTCGTATGGATTGATAATCTCAATCTCGCTTTGTTAGCGGAAATATCGCAGTCAGAAGCTTTTGAGCCTGCCGATCGCCTAGCACGAGACATTTTACTAATTGGATTGAGTTCCGTAGGTATTTTGTTAACGGCAGTATATTTAATTGCCCGTCGGATTTCTCAGCCCATTTTAGCGATCGCCGATGCAGCCAACCAAGTTTCGGGTGGTAATTTGAATGCACAAGCGCCTGTTTTGACTGAGGATGAAATTGGTATTTTGGCAATCGCGTTTAACCAAATGACATCGCAACTCAAAAATTCGGGGGAACAGCTTGCGGACTATAGCCATACCCTAGAGCAGAAGGTCGAACAACGCACTAGTGAAATCAAAGCGATTATCGATAATATGGTCGATGGCTTGGTAGTAGTTGATAGTGAGAATCGGATCACCCAATTTAATCCTGCGATCGCTGGCATGATTGGAGTAAGTAGTAAAGCGATCGCAAATGCAGAAAACTATCAGGAGATCTTTAAAGCAGAAGAAATTTCCACAATTATTAATAGTACTAGGGAAAATCCACGCCAAGTATTTAGTGCTGAGTTTGCCTTGACTGAGCGTCATATAGGAAAAGCGGTAGCAACCTCAATTTTTAGAGAAGTTAGCAAATCTTCCAAATATGGAGTGGATTATCTGGGCACGGTCATCCTAATTCGTGATATTACAGCAGAAAAAGAAGTAGATCGCATGAAAACAGACTTCATCTCAATCGTATCCCATGAATTACGCACGCCACTTACTTCTGTGCTAGGTTTTGCAAAATTAATTCAGAAAAAACTAGATGAGTCGATCTTCCCCTTGATTCAAACCGATGATAAAAAAGTCAAGCGAAGTGTGCGTCAAATTTCTGAAAACATCGAAATTATTGTTTCAGAAGGAACTCGACTTACCAAGTTAATTAACGAAGTCCTCGATATTGCCAAAATTGAATCAGGGAAGATGCAATGGAACATGAATACCTTATCGATTACGGAAGTAATTGATCGTGCTTTCTCTGCAACTTCGGCATTATTTGAGCAAAAGGGATTAGTTCCAATCCGCGAAATTGCACCCGATTTACCCAATATCTATGGTGATAAGGATCGCCTGATTCAAGTGGTGATCAATTTAATCTCTAATGCTGTGAAATTCACAGAAAAAGGGAGTATTACCTGTCGCGTCAAACATAATCACCAGTCGATCACAGTCAGTGTTGCTGATCAGGGAGTAGGTATTACTGAATCCGATCAACCCAAAGTATTTGAGAAATTTAAGCAGGTTGGCGACACATTGACTGATAAGCCTCAAGGTACTGGTTTGGGTTTACCAATTTCGCGAGAAATTATTGAATATCATGGTGGTAGAATTTGGGTGGAAAGTGAACTGGGTAAAGGTAGTACCTTATCGTTTACATTGCCAGTTCAGACAGCGATGGAAGCGGATTATAAAGCTCCAATTACTTCAATAAACTTCGAGGTGCTGATTGAGCAGCTTAAAAAGAGAGTAATGCTGGATCGGCAATCGGAAGGACAGACTACTGAGGGTGAATCGAAAATAATCTTGGTGGTTGACGATGATGAAAATGTCCGGAGTCTACTGAGACAGGAGCTAGAAACTGAAGGGTATGTCGTCTATGAGGCAGACAATGGGCAAACGGCTCTCTCTAAGGTGCATGAAGTTCGTCCTGATTTGATTACTCTTGATATCATCATGCAGGGGATTAATGGATATGAAGTGGCTTCTATTCTCAAATCCGATCCCGTAACTTTAGATATTCCCATTATTATCGTGTCGGCGTTGGATGATAATAATCAAGGCTTCCAATTGGGAATTGATAGTTATGTAACGAAGCCAGTTGATATGGTAATTCTGTTGCGAGAAATGAACTTGTTGTTGACTAACAAATCCGCTAAGGACAGAAGGATTCTTATCGTTGATGATAACTTTGTCTCAATTAGTCTATTAGTAGAAATGCTACAAAGTCAGGGTTTTGTACCTATCACGATTTCTCCTCAAGATGATTTACTAGTAAATGTCATAGCATCTCAACCTGATATCATCATTGCTAGTACTAAAATAGCACAGCAGGTGCAGTCTCTGCGTACTGAACAGAGTATGAAACACATTCGCTTTTTGTTAATTTCTGAAGGATAATATGCTCATAAATTGGGTGAATCAGCGCCAGAATTTGTTCCGCATGGCAATAGCGATCGCTCTATTTGTCTTTATGCCCATGCGTGGCTCTAGCCCAGTAAATGCGGAGACCTATATCAATAATCGCGTTTGCCCTGCTGATTTCCCTAATTTGAGTAAATCCTTGGCTAAGGACTTGCCAGATTATCTTAATCGTACCTACATTCGGCTCAGACTGAAACGGGAAGTAATGACAATTAGTCAGCCAGATCTTGAGCCTTTGCCCCTTGCGCCTGATCAACCACGTGATCGCTTACCGCAGCAGATTTTTTTCTCGATACTAGAAAGGCAAACGGGCAAAGTTGAAACTTCACAACGCGCTTATTGGTTATTTGTCGTGCCAACTTCTCATGGATGGCGTTTAGCAATGGCATTTATGCGAATTGGACAAGCTCCGCCTGTGGATGTGAGTGATGCTGCGATCGCTGATGCCACGAATAAATGGTTGCGCGACTATTGTGATCCAAGGTATCAGCGTTAAGACTATACTAATTTGTTGATGGTGCAGCGAAGCTGCACCATCAACAAATTAGTAAGTAGTTAGACATAAGTAAACTAAAAACCGATAGTTTTGTTCCGCCCGCGTAGCGGGCGGAACAAAACTATCGGTTTGGGTTTTAATTAAGTTGAGCTACTTATAGCAAAGCTTTACTAATATGTCTTTATTTGAAACTGTGCGATCACAAATGCCTGTAGAAATTCCATCGCAATTAGAGCGTATGGATAACCTTTGGTTTAAATATCGGCAGTTTGATCAACCAATTCCCCAAGCAGTTGATAATTCCCAAGAACAACTACAAGATCTAAACTTTGATGTCATAGTTTGTGGGGGAACCTTGGGGATATTTATTGCCTCAGCATTACAGCGACGGGGCTGGAGTGTGGTAGTCATTGAGCAGGGTATATTGCGAGGTAGGGTACAGGAATGGAATATTTCTCGTAAGGAGCTAAATGCTTTTCTGGAATTAGATTTGCTGACAGAAGCGGAACTAGAACAGGCGATCGCCACAGTCTATAATCCTGCTAGAGTTGGATTTCAAGGGGGGAAAGATTTATGGGTACGGGATATCCTTAATATTGGAATTGACCCCGTTTATTTGTTAGCAGTTCTCAAACAAAAATTTCTTGATGCTGGCGGTAAGTTATTTGAGCAAACTGCATTTCAAAGAGCAAATACGCATCCTAACGGTGTATCCGTAGAAATCATTCCTAAACTGGAGAATGCTATTATAGAGAGAATTACAGGGCGGTTATTGCTGGATGTAATGGGGCATTTCTCGCCAATTGCGAAGCAAGCGCGATCGCTAATACAAGGCAATATCAAACCTGATGGTGTCTGTATGGTTGTAGGCAGTTGTGCTAAGGGAATACCTGAAAAACCCTATGGTGACTTGATTTATAGCTTTACACCCATTCAAAATCAATGTCAGTATTTTTGGGAAGCTTTTCCTGCAAAGGATGGTAGGACTACCTATATGTTTACCTATGTTGATGCTGACCCACAGCGACCTAGTTTCGCTCAACTAATGGAAGACTATCTATTTTGGCTGCCCAAATATCAAGAAATCGAACTTCAGCAACTGCAATTTGAGCGTGTTCTCTTTGGATTTTTCCCTTCCTATCAAAATAATCCTTTGCAAACCCCTTGGGATCGAATTTTACAAGTGGGTGACAGTTCAGGAATGCAGTCACCACTTAGTTTTGGCGGATTTGGCTCTATGGTGCGTCATCTGTCACGCTTAACCGATGGGCTTAATGCAGCATTACATGGCGATTGGCTATCGCAAGCGGATTTACGATCGCTACAACCCTATCAACCAAATCTCTCAGTTACTTGGCTATTCCAAAAATCCATGAGTGTTGCTGTTAATCAAAAAATTGAACGTGATCGCATTAATTATTTGCTAGGAGTCACGTTTACGTCGATGGAGAAATTAGGCGATCGGGTACTCTATCCATTTTTGCAAGATGTTGTGCAGTTTGTGCCATTAGCTCAGACTATGCTTGCGATGTCTATCGCTGATCCAGTATTAGTCCTTAAAATCATGCAGCAGGTTGGTGTTGTCACTTTAATAGATTGGCTGAAACATTATCTCAGTTTGGGAACCTATAGTTTTTTGAATCAAGTCAGTCAACAAGCTGAGACTGTAATCGCTAATCTTTTACCCGAACAGCAATATCGACTACAACGCCAAATCGATGCTTGGAAATATGGCTCTGGTGGAGACTATCAGCCCTAAGTGTTTAGAATGAATTTGTCATTCTGAATGAAGGGTTATTCTTCGCTGCCATTACCCATCAATAGTCGCATTGCCATAATCGCAAATAAACCTGCGGCGATCGCCTTCAGTAACTTGGTTGGCAAAAATACAGAGATACTATCTCCGAGAAATACACCGACGGCACTGGCGATTAATAATGCGGCTGCAGAACCAATAAATACATATTTAGGTGCTGCCGAGCTGCCGCTTAAGCTCATAGTTGCTAATTGGCTTTTGTCGCCTAATTCGGACAAGAAAATCGTACTGAAACTCAGAAATAATAATTGCCAGTCCATATCTTTGAAATAATCACTAGAGAATTTGGTAGTGCTGCAAAGTAATTTTTTTAGTAATTGTGTTGCGGGCGGTTAGCGCCCGCAACACAATTACATCGCATGACTACTGAGAATTTTTGATGCTTGCGGAGAAATAGGGTTGCATTAGCTAAAGGATGGCATCCCACAATAAACTGATGGAGAGAAATAGAAAACTTAAACCTGCGAGGGTATTCAACAAATTGGGAGAAAAGGTTTTGGCGAGCCATTTGCCAGCAAGTACGCCTAAGAGACTAGTCGAGACCAAAGCGATCGCTGCTCCTGCAAAAACAATCCAAGGTTGATGCGATTGGGCGGCAATCATTAAGGTGGTTAGCTGCGTTTTGTCACCAATTTCTGCTAAAAAAACTGTGATAAAGGTAGTAATCACAATTTGCCAATGCTCTACTTTGATCTGGGATTGGGGTTGTGATACTGATTGTAATTGGCTTTCAGCTAGAGTTTCAAGTCTAGGTTCAGATTTTAGTGACATCATTTATTGATTGCTTATTAAGCAATGTTACAGCTTTTCATAATCGTTTCATAGTTTATACTATAGCAGCCCTAAATCATTTGTAGTTTTTTGGTTTTGTGGAAGCCACCCCTTCGGGGTGGCTTCCACAAAACCATTTAGGATTGCTATATAACGCTAGTTTTAGCCAGATAAAAAGGGGCTGAAGCCCCTTTTTATTAAAATTGATCTAAAACACTTTGCGAGATTGCAAAACTTGCAAACTGCCCCCAGCATAGAGTTGACAAGATTCAACCGTTAGCCCAAATGTATTTAAAAGCTGATGCAGATCGGTTTTGAGCAATTGCCATGCGGTTTCGGTTTCAAATAGCCATAAAAAAGTGGCGATCGGTAGCCAATACAAAGGATTTGTGGGGCGATGAAAGTCAATGATGATGAATTGTCCCTCAGGAGTGAGAATTCGTTGCACTTCTTGGATAATTTCCTGTAACTGTTCCGATTGCATTTCATGCATCGCTGTACTCGTAATCACCAGATCGAAACTGCGATCGCTAAAGGGCATTTTCTCAGCGAAAGCCTCGACATATTCTGCTTGGGGTACATTTTGCTTAGCGCGTTTAATGGCGATCGGCGAGGCATCTAAACCAGTGACATGCTGAAAATGTTTGACCAATTCCCGCGTGGCTTGTCCTGCCCCACAGCAAAGATCGAGAACTTTTGCTTCAGGATTAACCTGTAAATCTTTGAGGAAAAGCTTCCGAAATCGAGACTCACCTCCAACGCTCAGGGATGCCATTGCTGACACAGTGTCATAAAACCATTGATAGCGATAACTCCAGTCACGTAAAATCGTTGTCATTGCGTCATTTTCATCCATTGCAAAAGTTCTTTAGAAAGGCTACACCTTTTTCTAGTGCTGGTGTCAATACATGTATGTTTAGTGAGAGCTTCAGCGATTGCATTTTGACGATCCTCTGCACAACTCAAATAAAGCTGATATGTAATTTGAAAGGATTCCGTACTTAGCTGAGTAGCAGTCAAAGAGATTGCGATGCGATCGCCGCAAAACATGGGTTTAAAAAAATCAATGCTGGCATGAGTAATTGGTACAGCAATCACATCTCCACGAAAAAAAGATTGCAAGCTTATCCCTGAAGAAGCTAGTGATGCTTCATAGGCTTCATGACAAAGGGCTAATCCATTGGCAAAGTAAACTACTCCCGCCGCATCGGTATCACGAAAATTAATTGTGCGATTATAAATAAATGCTTGATTCATCGTTTTTCCAATCAAAGAAACTCCTTAGGGATTTGCTAAGTAGCTCAACTTAATTAAAACCCAAACCAGAGTTTTATTCCGCCCACTACGCGGGCGGAATAAAACTCTCGGTTTTTAGTTTACTTATGTCTAGCTACTTATTAATTTAAAAGCCCTATGGCTTCGGCTCCGCTCAGCCAACGTTAGCTGAGCGAAGTCGAAGCTACTAGATAACTTTGTGGGACATTTTTATCCGCAAGAGACTTATGCTTCTAAGGAGTTTCTTTTGATTATGCTCTACCCATTACTTGAGCCATGCGATTAACCTGAAACATTAACTTATCGAAAGCATCAAAAGTTAAGGACTGAGGACCATCGGAGAGAGCCTTTTTGGGATTGGGATGCACTTCGATCATCAGCGAATCTACACCCGCAGCGATCGCGGCAAGACTCATGGATGGCACATAATCCGACCAACCAGTACCATGGCTAGGATCGATCATGATTGGTAAATGGGTTAACTTACGTAATACAGGAATTGCTGCTAAATCTAGAGTATTGCGAGTATATTCGCGATCAAAAGTTCTAATTCCACGTTCGCAGAGAATTACATTAGGGTTCCCTTCCGCAAGAATATATTCTGCTGCCATCAGCCAATCGTCAATTGTTGCTGCTAAGCCACGTTTGAGCAAAATCGGTTTGTTCTGTTTACCCACTTGCTTGAGTAATGAGAAATTCTGCATATTTCTTGCACCAATTTGCAGCACATCTGCAACTTCAGCAATCTTCTCAATATCAGCAGTATCCATTACTTCCGTAATAATCCCTAGACCACTAGCTTCTCTTGCTGCTGCTAATAGGGATAGAGCGCTCTCACCATGTCCCTGAAAAGCATAAGGGGAAGTACGTGGCTTATAGGCTCCACCTCTTAGAAACTGAGCCCCCGATGACTTGACGCGCATTGCTGTTTCAACGATCATTTCTTCATTCTCAACAGAGCAGGGACCAGCAACAACGGTTAAGGGATAATGCTCACCGATCGCTACATCACCATTTGGTGTCGGTACAATCACGACACTGGCTTCATGATGACGATATTCACGACTAGCGCGTTTAAACGGACGTTCTACTCGTAACACAGACTCTATCCAAGGACTTAATTCTTCAATGCGATTGCGATCGAGGTCGGCGGTTTCACCGACTAAACCTAAAACAACTTTATGCTTGCCAACAATTTTTTCAGGTGACAACCCCCAACTAGATAGTTCATCGCAGATCCGCGCAACTTCCTCTGCGGGTGTCCCAATCTTGGTTACGACGATCACGGTTAGTCTCCTTTATTGATACACTACTGCTATTTTATACATTAAGCATTGTTAGAGATGGTATTTCCTATGTTCCTCTAGGTAGATTAAAGACAAGAATAGGTTGTGCTTTGCATGAACTATTCTTATCTTTGAATTCAGGATAATTTAAAGCTAACCTTGAGAAAGGATTTGTAATTACTCAAAGTCTCAATAGACTTTAGTAAGTAACTAAGCATGATTAAAACCTAAGAAGAGTGATTTTTAAGTTACTGATGCATATCTACTTAGCATCGCTTTGTGCGGCTAATTTTAGAAAAGAGTTCAAAGCAAGAATGTAAGCATGATTAGTGGAATTTTTGAAAACTGCATTTGGAAAAAGATAATGTCTTCCTTCCTAATCTTCCAATTCTTTGACAGAAGGTATTGTTAACTCTCTCAACAAAGTTAGTCTTACCTGTTTCCTTGCCAACAGCTTTATGTCGTTTCCTTGGCAACTCTTCTGAGTAGGCTTCCCAAAAGTCCGTATAACATACGGCACATTGACGATAAACAGCAGATATTGATAACCATAGTTTCTTGGCTGAACGCCGAGAATGATCGCCAATCTATGCTCAAACTATTTCATGACTGTCGGCATCAATGGCTAACCAAATCCATTTCTTGTTCTTTTTACTCCCCACAAATGACCACATCTCATCCAGTTGAATTGTCAACTTTCCCAGCTTTTTTTGAGTGACTTCGACCTCTTTACGCAGCGTGAAGCAACACGCAAATGGCAAAAAATGGTAAAAATTACGAAGTAATTTTTACCATTTTTCACTTTCGTAGAAGTTATGCTACTTAAACCTCAAATTTAGGGAAAAGAGTCTTAGTCTTATTCAGGATTTCCCTAATATCTATATTTTCCCAATTAACTCGATATAACTGTAATGGTTCATCTTTACCTTTGACTTTAATTAAGTCTAGTTGCTCTAATGGAAGCTTGAGACTAGAGATTTTAGACTTTGTGCTTTCAGAAATAAAGATTTCACCTGCATGAGCTGCTGTACAGATACGACTAGCCACATTCATAGTATCGCCAATATTCGTATACTGAATCAGATTTTCTGAACCAATATTGCCAGAAGCTACCATTCCAGTATTCAACCCAATATGAATTTGAATTTGGAGATCGCGTCCCTGTATAGCCCATTCTTGATTGAGCCGACGCATTGACCATTGCATCATGATCGCCGCATTCACTGCCATAATTGCATCATCTTCTCTTTGATAAGGTGAACCCCACACTGCTAAGAGTGCATCTGCAATATATTTTTCTAATGTGCCACCAAAGGGGAAGACAATGTCTTCGACCATCACCTTGAAATATTCATTTAAGAATTCTAAAACTTTGCGAGGTTGCATTTGTGAAGTCATTTCGGTAAAGCCGCTGATATCAGAAAATAGAGCCGTTACCTCAGTTTCTGTAATACGATTTAAGTCCCATCCTTCCTCAATTTTTTGGCTCACTGCGGCGGGGAAAAAGCGTTCTAACTTAGCACGGCGAATTACCTCCGTTTGCATTTTACGATAGAGATTCGCATTTTCGATCGCGATCGCGGCTTGATTGGCAAGACTACTTAGAAACTCCAAATCTTCTAGATTATAGGCGTGACCTCGGGACAGATTATCTACATAAAGTACGCCAATCACATCCTCTCTGGGCTTTAAGGGCGCACACATGGCGGCCTGAATAGACTGCTGGATGATTGATTGCGAACTATCAAAACGGCGATCGATCGAAGGATCATCACAAATAATTGCGTCACCCTGTTTTAAGACAAAATTAGTTATTTTACGACTATAAAAATCAATATTTGCACTTTCAGTTGGATTGCCAATGCTTGAGCTACTAAACTTAGCGGCTTTGGGTTCTAGATCTCCATTTTTCTCATTAACCAGCAACAATATTGCCCGATCTACTGACATAATTTGCAGTAATATCTCTAAAATCTTTTCGGGCAAAGCAGAATATGCCTCTGGAGATGCTAGCTCTTGACACACTTCTAATAAAACTCGCAACTTAGCAGCTGTCCTCTGGGTCTCATCATTGCCCTGAATTAGTAATACTGATCCTTTGGGTGATTTCTGCTGCTTTTGCAATAGATCCTGCATATTGACACGAGATTTTTCGGGAGAGACTCGCATCAAAATCGATAGCCCAGAGTTAGGCGTTATAGCTGGCTGAGGGGAAGCCGTCGGTTGCAATTCATTAACTAAGCGAAAAACAACGCTACCAAACTGAACCATGTCGCCATGATTGAGCTTTTGCTGCACGATCTTGGCTTGGTTTACAAAAGTGCCATTACTACTGTTGAGATCGGTGACATATATACCCTTGTCAGTCACTTGAATTTCGGCATGATGCCGAGAAAGGCTACGAGCATCATCTTCAACAACAATACTGTTATCTAATCCCCGCCCGATAGTATTTACGCCGTGGCGCAGATCGCAGATCCGCTCTTGATGAGTTCCTTGATTTTGAATAATGTATGGCATAACTTTACCTACTGCGCTTACTGCAATATAGCTGTTTGCAAATGAATGCATATTCCACTACAGAAGTACCCGCGAAAACTCTCATATCATTGATAATGAAATAACAGCATTATCACATTTTTATCCATGTCGCCAACTACGCTTGAAGTACAATCTAAATCTCAGGTAGATGCTAATCCTGCAACTGATACGCTCACTGAATTTAATCAATATGTGATGAGCACTTATGCACGCTTTCCGATCGCCTTAGAGCGTGGTGAAGGCTGCCGCGTATGGGACAGCACAGGTAAGGAATATTTAGATTTTGTTGCGGGTATTGCTACTTGTACGTTGGGACACGCGCATCCTGCGATGGTCAAAGCTGTAACCGATCAAATCCAAACTTTGCATCATGCTTCTAATTTGTTTTATTTTGCGCCCCAAGGTCAATTGGCTAAATGGCTAGTGCAAAATTCCTGCGCGGACAAAGCATTTTTCTGTAATTCTGGTGCAGAAGCCAACGAAGGCGCGATCAAATTAGCGCGTAAATATGCCCATACCAAACTTGGCATTGATGATCCCGTAATTTTGACTGCCAATGCTAGCTTTCATGGACGCACTCTCGCCACAGTGACCGCTACAGGTCAGCCCAAATATCACAAGAACTTTGCCCCCCTAGTCTCAGGTTTTGACTACATCACCTACAACGATATCAATGCCCTCGAAGCGGCGGTGCAAAAATATCAGGGTCGTCTAGCCGCGATCATGCTCGAACCTCTGCAAGGTGAAGGTGGAGTAAACCCTGGAGATCGCGCTTATTTTGCCCGTGTGCGTGAACTATGTGACGAAACCAAAGCATTACTAATTATTGATGAAGTGCAAGTGGGTATGGGTCGCAGTGGAATGCTCTGGGGCTATGAAAATCTGGGTATTCAACCTGACATTTTTACCTCGGCAAAAGGCTTAGGTGGTGGCATTCCTATTGGTGCATTGTTGAGTAAAGCACACTGTGCAGTGTTTGAGGCAGGCGATCATGCTAGTACTTTTGGTGGTAATCCCTTTGCATGTTCAGTAGCGATCGCAGTTTGCGACACGATGGTAAAAGATAACTTGATCGCCAATGCTAGAGAGCGTGGACAACAGCTTAGAACTGGGCTACAAGCGATCGCCGAGAAATATCCACAACATATTGCCTCGGTTCGTGGCTGGGGCTTGATCGATGGTTTGGTACTTCAAGAATCCAGCAATATCCAAGCCCGTGATGTAGTTGCCGCAGGGATTGAGCATGGCTTATTACTCGTGCCTGCGGGTATTAAAGTAGTTCGTTTTGTGCCACCTCTGACTGTTTCGGCTGCTGAAGTTGATCAAGCTTTAGCTATTGTCGAAAAGGCGATCGCGAGTTTTGCTTCTTAAGATACATGGCTTCGGCTCCGCTTAGCCATCGTTAACTAGCGGAGCCGAAGTTAACTGAGTGGAGCCGAAACCACAGGTACTTTAAATAGCTTTTGAGGATGACTCAGAATGCTAGAATCTAGTTCTTTGCAAAAGCTAAAAATATATTTTGTGGATATTTGGTGGCATGAGACAGTCCTCGAATCGATCGCTATTAACCCTTGCAGCTATATTTACCGCCCTGATCGTTTTTGACGCACCTGTGCGATCGCAGCCAACTACTCACCAAAAAACTTCACTTCTGCAATTTGTCAACCTGAACATCACGCCAATTCCAAATCCTGTTGAAGTAAAAATCTCACGAACCCCAAGCAACGAACTCCCTTTAAATAATAAAAAATCTAGCTACGTCCAGATGTTTGAAGACATTGTGATCGCGCCAAGCTTCACACCAAAAATCACAGAATTGCGCGGTATTAGTGGCGGCGAGGTAGAAACACAAAAAACATCGGGACGCAAATCCACAGAAACAGGTCCCTGTATCGGCTTTATTGATACTACACCTGATCACAAAATTACGCTCACAAAACCATTCCGCTATCTTAAACTGCAAGTCAAGAGTTCAGGAGATACGGTTTTGCTAGTACGCGGACCAGGGGGCAGTTGGTGTAGTGATGATGTTAGCGATCGCAACCCAGAAATTGCTGGCGACTGGCTAGAAGGAACCTTTGAAGTGTGGGTTGGTTCCTACGAAAAAAACACCTCCTTCCCATACCTGTTGCAAATCACAGAAATTCCCTAGCCAAAGTTTGATTTTCTTGAAATGATCATCAAGGCTTTGTGCTGTCATGTATTTCAATTTGGACAGCCGAGGGTTTGCCTACTGTCATTTTTAGTAAATGGATGCGTACCATGGGTGATCGTGCAAAGATAAAACCTAGTGCGATCATCTAGATTTCTGACACCTGTAAATTCCGTATCAGTACAAGTCCTTAAATTCTTTAAGATAGCCCCACGCAAGTTTGTACCCCTTAAGTTGGAGCCTTTCATAATTGAGCCAGTAAAATCAGCTTCGATCAAATTAGCGCCACTGAAATTAGTAACATTTAAATTTGCACGAATAAATTTAGTGTTTGATGAATTTGACCAAGTTAAATTTGCCCAACTTAAATCAGCATCGGAAAAATTGCCACCCCTCAATAATGCACCTCTAAGGTTAGTTTCGATCAAATTAGCCCCTGTTAAGTTTGCATCAATCAAGTTAGCGCTACTAAGATCAGCTTTATTCAAAGTAGATCCACGTAAATCAATACCAATGAGTGTAACACCGCGTAAATGAGCATTACTCAGATCCATATTAGAGAAATTACGTTGTCCCCGTCTGTATAGTTCTAATAGTTGATCGACTTCCAAGGCATTTACTCCCACAAATTATGACAGTGTAGTTAGCTGGGTATGAGATTTACAGGGCTTATGTTTGAGATATGAGTTTAACTCATGCTAGGTGTGTCTGACCTAAACATTAAGTCTTTATTCCTCCATACAAACCCCAATTAAATATTAGGCTATTTAACAAGCTTGTTCACGACTAAATTCTTGTAAATTACCTTTAGCTCGGCAGAAATAATTAAAACCTAAAAGCATTGGTTGCTTGCTAAGCAAATGGCTCATGCTTCTTGGTGACTTAGCAATCAGTCTATAGCAGTCATAAATCATTATGAAGTAGGACTTACGCAAACCGAACGAATTTATTACGCATTGGGTAGATGTGGTGCGGGCGAACCCGCACCACATCTACCCAATGCGTAAGTCCTATGTAGATTTTTGGTTTTGTGAAAAGAACATCCCGATGGAGTGCGCTTTTCACAAAGCAGTTAGGATTGCTATAGTCTGATCGCTAGTCCGAGGACGCTATAAGATATAAGCTGAATATAAACTTTAATAAAGCTGCACAATTCTGTAAGTAAACCGCTATGAGTACGACCGAACTTCCAAAACAATATAATCCTCTCGAATCTGAAGCCAAGTGGCAAGAGTATTGGGAGGAGAGTGGCGTATTTGTAGCAGAGAGCCAAAGTGATAGAGATCCATACTGTATTATGATTCCGCCGCCCAATGTCACGGGTAGCCTACATATGGGTCATGCTTTTCAGGAAGTATTAATCGATATTTTGATTCGCTATCATCGCATGCGTGGGTTTAATACGCTCTGGCTCCCCGGAACCGACCATGCCAGTATTGCGGTACAGACTATTCTTGATAAACAAATTAAGGCTGAAGGTAAAACCAATCAAGAAATCGGTCGTGAAAAATTTCTGGAACGAGCTTGGCAATGGAAAGCTGAATCTGGGGGAACCATTGTTTCGCAATTACGCCGACTTGGAGTCTCGGCAGACTGGACTAGAGAGCGCTTTACGATGGATGAAGGGCTATCCGATTCCGTTACCGAAGCCTTTGTCAAACTTTATGAGTCAGGGCTAATTTATCGCGGTGAATATCTGGTTAACTGGTGTCCTGAATCCCAGTCGGCGGTTTCTGACCTTGAAGTGGATAATAAAGAAGTTAAAGGGCATCTTTGGAATTTTCGTTATCCCTTAGCTGATGGATCGAGTTATCTAGTCGTAGCAACTACTCGTCCCGAAACGATGTTAGGCGATACAGCCGTAGCCGTAAATCCTGATGATGATCGCTATAAACATCTGATTGGTAAAACAATTATCCTACCAATCATGAATCGTGAGATTCCAATTATTGCCGATCGCTATGTTGATAAGGCTTTTGGTAGTGGCTGTGTCAAGGTAACACCTGCCCATGACCCCAATGACTTTGAAATGGGTCAACGTCATAGCTTGCCCTTAATCAATATTCTCAATAAAGATGGTTCAATCAATGAGAATGGTGGTGAATTTGCAGGTCAAGATCGTTTTGTAGCACGTAAGAATATCGTGAAGAAACTGGATGAACTGGGCTTGTTAGAGAAAATCGAAGATTATAATCACACCGTCCCCTATTCGGAACGAGGTAAAGTTCCAGTTGAGCCATTACTATCAATTCAATGGTTTGTGAAGATTAAGCCTCTCGCTGATTTTGCCCTAGAGCAATTCGATAAGCATAACTCACCTTCCTTTGTTCCTGATCGCTGGGGCAAAGTATATCGCGATTGGTTGATTCGCTTGAAAGATTGGTGTATTTCCCGTCAGTTGTGGTGGGGACATCAGATTCCTGCATGGTATGCTCCTGATGGAACAATTTTTGTGGCGAGAACGGAAGAGGAAGCTCATGCAAAGGCAAAAGCAAAATTTGGCGAAGATATTACTTTGGAACGCGATCCTGATGTACTAGATACATGGTTCTCATCGGGTTTATGGCCATTCTCCACTTTGGGCTGGCCAGAAGAAACACAGGATTTTAAAACTTTCTATCCTACTAGTGTTCTCGTTACAGGTTTTGATATCATCTTTTTCTGGGTAGCGCGGATGACGATGATGGCAGGCTATTTTACAGGCAAGATGCCTTTTAATACGGTCTATATTCATGGATTGGTGCGCGATGAGAATAATCAGAAAATGTCTAAATCCAAGAATAATGGCATCGATCCGTTAGTTCTAATTAATAAGTATGGAACCGATGCATTGCGTTATTCCCTAGTTAAAGAAGTGACAGGAGCAGGTCAAGATATTCGCCTTGATTACAATCGCAAAACCGATGAATCGACAACTGTCGAAACTGCTAGAAACTTTGCGAATAAGCTGTGGAATGCTTCGCGCTTTGTGATGATGAACCTGACTAGTATCGAGGCTCGTACTGCAAGTCTCGATACTGAAAAGTTAGAACTTGCCGATCGCTGGATTTTGTCTCGCTATGCTCAAACTGTATTGCAAGTCCGTGAACAGCTTGATGGCTATAGCCTAGGTGAAGCAACGAGAACCCTATATGAATTCTTCTGGGGCGATTTCTGTGATTGGTATATCGAACTAGTCAAATCACGTTTACAGGAGTCTGCCGATCCTACTTCTCGCGCTACTGTCCAGCAAACCCTCAGATTTGTTTTAGATGGCACTTTGCGCCTATTACATCCATTCTTGCCTCACGTTACTGAGGAGGTTTGGCAACTTCTCAACTATGGTACGAGCGAACCATCGAGTGAACGTCCTGTCCTCGCTATCCAGCCCTATCCAGAAATTGATACTAGTTACATCAATGAGGAACTGGAAGAACAGTTCAATTTACTAATTAGCACGATCCGCACGATCCGCAATCTTCGTGCTGAGGCTGAAATTAAGCCTAGCGCCAAGGTCAAAGCCATTTTGCAATCCGATCGCGATCGCGAACGTAGTCTCCTAGAAGCAGGACAAAGCTACATTCTCGATTTGGCAAGGGTTGAAGATTTAACAATTGTCGCTTCCGTGGATGCTTCGGCAACGGAACAGGCGATCGCTGGTGTGGTAGGCACGATTCAGGTTATTGTTTCGCTGATTGGTGTTGTTGATATCAATCAATTGATTGCCAAATTGGAACGCACTTTAACGAAACTTGAAGGCGTTATCAATTCTACACAGGGACGTTTAAATAATGAGGGTTATCTCAAGAAAGCGCCTCCTGATGTTGTAGCAACTGCGCGGGCGGAATTAGAAGAATCTATGAAGCAACAAGAGATACTCAAAGCGCGTTTAGCTCAGTTACAAAGCAAATAAAATAAATAATAAGTAGCTAGACATAAGTAAACTAAAAACCGAGAAGTTTGTTCCGCCCGCGTAGCGGGCGGAACAAACTTCTCGGTTTGGGTTTTAATTAAGTTGAGCTACTTATAGGGATTTCACAATAATAATTAATAAACTGAGAAAATCTCTTGACTATTGAAACTATCACGAAGTGTTCTTTACTTCTAGGACTTACGCATTGGGTAGATGTGGTGCGGGCTTCGCCCGCACCACATCTACCTCAAGTCCAATAAATTTTTGGTTTTCGTAAGTCCAAAGTTTATTAGATTTTGTTGTATTTTACTGTGAGTTTGGGTTAGGCTAGCAAGCTTTAAAAGCCCAAAAATAAAGCATTGGTTAACCCGAACTCACGTTAGCTAATTGTTACAAATGCTTTTCAACGATTAATGAAATTGAACAAATATATTCCCAGATGTATCTAAATTTGCTGCTTCTGCCATTTCTGCAATTTTTCCAGAAGACTTTTTAAGGATAGACTCTATTTAAGAAAATTTTCTGATTGAAAGGCAATTCTCCTGACTATCGCTCTTCATTCTGGGATAGGCTAGAAAAAAATGAAATGATCGAAATCAATGGCGAAACTGCGTGAAATTATTGTTCCCAATCAACTCAAAGAACGTTTGGCTCAAGGACATCCTTGGATTTATCGAGATAGATTGGCTAAGGAAGTGCGTTTTGAGACGGGGGAATGGGTACGGATCAAGTGTGGCGGCTGGACAGGTTTTGGACTATGGGATAACAAGGGACCGATCGCCATCCGTATATTTTCGCACCGACAGTTACCTGATCCGCTTTGGTTGAAAGCGCGAGTAAAGTCCGCATGGGAACTGAGAGCACCTTTACGCCAACAGAATTGTACTGCCTATCGTTGGCTTTTTGGAGAGGGGGATGGTCTGGCAGGGATTACGGTTGATCTGTATGGGGAATATGCAGTGGTGCAAACCTATATGGAGGGGGCAATCGTTCTCCTTGATTGGCTAGTGAATGCCCTGTTAGCGTTAGCTCCTTTACAGGGAATTCTATGGCGGACAAAACACTTAGAAAATTCAGAAAATGAAAATCCGCAAGAATGCAAAACTAAATTGCTATGGGGGAAATCGCCGAATGGGGATATAACTGTCAAGGAACATGGACTAATATTTCAGGTCAATTTGCAAACGGGGCAAAAAACGGGGCTATTTCTTGACCATCGTGAAAACCGCCGCTTTGTGGGTGAAATTAGCCAAGATAAAACGGTGTTAAATTGTTTTTCCTACACAGGTGCATTTTCGCTCTATGCCCTACGTGGTGGTGCGAGTCACGTTACTAATGTGGATATTGGTAAGCATTTAGCTGCTGTCGCCGACACGAATTTGCGTTTAAATAAGTTCGATAGCGATCGCCATACCTTTGTAACTGCGGATTGCTTTGAAGTTTTGCATCGCTTCGCACAGGCTAAACAAACCTTTGATATCGTCATTCTCGATCCGCCCACTTTCGCCAAGAGTAAACAAAACCGTTTTGCGGCAATTCGTGCCTATACGAAGCTAAATGCGATTGCCCTTAAATGTGTCGCACCTAATGGTTTATTAGTTTCGGCAAGTTGCACTAGCCAAGTTAGCCCTGAAGCTTTTAAAGAGATACTAGCTGTTGCTGCGGAATCAAGCGATCGCAGTATCCAAATTATCCACGAAGCAGGACAACCGCTCGATCATCCTTTCCCTGCTGCCTTTGCCGAAGGTCGTTATTTGAAATTTGTAGTTGGTAAAGTTAATCAAATCTTTTAATAGAGAATGGAGGCGCAAAGCGCATCCATTCTCTTCTTAGCTAAAGTGACTCATACATTATAGCGGTTTTCAAATGAGTGTGTACTCATTTGAAAACAAAAAATCAGTCCCAGTAAGAGTTCTGAGTTTTCATTTTGCCGTAGACAAAATGAAAACCGCTATACTTGTTTGTTAAGTAGCTAGACAGTAGCTAGACATAAGTAAACTAAAAATCGAGAGTTTTGTTCTGCCCGCCACGCGGGCGGAACAAAACTCTGGTTTGGGTTTTAATTAACTGATGTTACGTGGAAGTTTCTAAGACCCTCACCCCTAGCCCCTCTCCCATTAAGGGAGAGGGGCACAAGAAATTAGTCTAGCTCCCTCTCTCCCATCAAGGGAGAGGGGGCAGGGGGGTGAGGGTGATATTTGTTCCACGTAACATCAGTTAATTAAGTTGAGCTACTTAGAAGAGCTTGTTCGATAGTCTTATAACAAGCTTCGATAGAAGCTCCATTTTGCATTTGTTCTGCAAGAGCTATTAAAGCAGAACGATGTTCACTCAATAAATTTTTGGCATTTAATAATGCCCAACGCTCTTGTACTATTGGATTTGGCAAATTAGCAATAGCTTGACGTAAGCGCTTAATATCATCTAAGCCTCCTTCAATTTCGCCTGCACACATCATTTGCTCGGATGCGATTCCTGCCATATAGACGGTACAGTAGCGATCTAGGAGATTGAAAGAATTTTTAGAATTATCTACTTCAATTTCTACACCGCCTTCGATACCGTTAAAACTTTCACTAGCTAAGATTTCTCCCAAGGATTGACCCACAATTCCTGCGATCGCATAGTTAATTACCCTAAAGCCCAAAACATGAGCCGCCAAAAAATGCCCTGCCTCGTGATAGGACACACGCTTTCGGTAATTGGGATCTCTTGCCCTCAGCCAAGCTTGAGTGTACGCCCCAAACTTGCCTTGCCAAAATCCAATGTCAATGCCCCATGCACCCAGTAAGGCAATCGCGATCGCCGTAGGGACAATTGGCGATAAGCCCACCATTGTGCCGACGAGAGACATCATTGTGATCGTAAAAATAGCGATCGCTAGTAAATCAGTAGTCGTAATGTTCATGACTTTTTGATAAACGAGCCACTACGCGGTTGCTTTTTGTAGAAAGTCGCCAGACTGTCATCGTCACCGACAAAGCGCCAGTGCCAAGGCTCGTACATTACACCCTGAGAATTATTGGGAGGAAAGGACATTTCAAAGCCGTACTTCGCCGCATTACTTTGGAGCCATTGAAAAGCGGCTGTTTTCTCGAAATTGGTTGAAAGATTGGCACTAGGTACAGATGCGTCACCCAAATCAATCGCATAGCCCGTGTGATGCTCACTATGACCAGGGGGCGCACTGACCTTAGCGCGTTGGGCTGGAGTTTGATTACGTTGCTTACTGATGTCAAAGAAAAGTTGTTGTTGTTCAGCGACCGTCCGAAACCCAGAAATTACCACAAAATCAACACCATCAGCTTTGGCAGCTGCCTCCATAGCCTGATAACTTTTTGCCGCCGCCTCCCTCAGTTTAATTTCATAGCCATCACTGGCTCTGCTAACGGTGCGTAGTTGATTGGTAGGAGCTTCTTTGTAAGGATGATGTCCAAAAAGATCGGGAGGACTATCAGGCTCATTGGCAACTACATCAGCATTTTCATTGGTCGTTTTATTTGTGGGATTTGCTAAATTTTTATCGACAAATGGCGTGACTGTGGGAATAGTTGAGGGGCGTTGGGTTTGAGGTTCTACTTTTGGTTCTGAAGCAACTTTTTCGGATATGGATGATACGTTTACTTGAGTGGCATTGGCATTTAATGCAAACCAAATTCGAGTAGTGATGATTGGCGAGAGAAAGGCTAATGCTGCTAACCCATATCCCCACCAAGGAACTGCCTGTAGCGATCGCACAACAGGATTAGCTGATACTTGCTTTTGCTGAGATCGCTGGGAATCTCTGACCCTCTGGGCAATGGGGATATCGTTTTGGGTAGGCATAGGTGTTACAAACATTTAAAGTTTTAGCCACAGTTAAATATATAGCAGTAAATCTGGAAATTAGAATTCGCACAAAGTGTGAGCTTTAACGTTAGTTCAACGATGGTGAAAAAAGGTGCTATCGAGCAACCATAGCTTTAAAATTAGATGCTACCTTGAACGATTTCTAAAAGATTGCCATCGGGATCGCTTAAAAATAAGATCTTTTGTCCCCAAGGCATGATTCTCGGTGATGAAATAATATCTATAGGCATATTGGCTTGTAGATCGCATAATTCCTTGTAGACCTGATCGAGATTATCAACTGTCATCGATAGTAAAAACGGATTGCCACTGATAATTTGCTGACCTTGTTCACCAAATAATTTGGGTAACCAACTGCGATCATAAAGTCCTATTTTCAGATTGCCACTATAACCCTCAGCACTGTCAGATTTTGCAGGTTTCGTAAAGCGAAATCCTAAGGCATCGCGATAGAAAATTAGCGATCGCCCCACATCAGAAACAAATAAAGCAATGTAGTCAATTTCCATTTATTAATCATGGACTAATTTGCCATTCGTTTGGTCAGGTAGCCACTTTAAGAATGGCAGTGGTAATAGACTACTGATATTTGCAATAACAATCAAAAGCCAGAGGTTATCAAAATTTGATTCAGTAACACCGAAAAAATGCGTCAGGGCAGCCCCTAATTGGAAGGAACAGAGTGCTGAAATATTAATCACCGACATCAACAATGCAAATAAAGTCGCCTCGATCCCTTCAGGGCAAAGCCTAGCAGCCAAAACCAAAACAGGCATAAATGCAATTCTGCCTGCAACCGTCAAAATCAGGCTATCACCGAGACTAAACCAGCGATCATCAATGCCTAATGCTCTATTAGTATGGGTTACTAGCAATAAACTGGTTAATCCTAAAACTGTGGAAATAATCGTAGTCCAAAAGAAAATTTTGCGGGTGGGTACAGATTTAAAAAAACGTTGAAATATCCATACGCCAAGCAAACCTGCCCAACTTGCAAAAAATTTAATCGTCCCTAAAAATTCAGGATTAAATTTCAGTTCATTCGTCGTGAAATAGAAAAAGGCAGTATCTGAACTGGGTGTTGCTTGCCAGATAAACAAGAAAAGTGTCGGTAGCCAAATAGCTTTATTAGTAAAGGCTTGGCGTAACTGACTAAAGTTAAACTTCAGCGACATCCATAACTGTGAATTCCGAGATAGAGTCGCAGGTATCGGTGATTCTAAATTGGTTGCTGATTTGTCAGGCACAACAATATACACTGTGGACATCGGGGGATCGGCGATCGCAAAGGCTGAAATCCCTACCAATAGTGGCAAAATCGCCGTAATCTCAAACACAAACTTCGCACCAAAATGCTCTAGCAAATATCCACTCAAATAGGCAGACATAATCGCGCCAATCGATGAGGCAATCCAACTAAATGACTGCAAAGAACCTGCATCTCCCTCTGGTTCTAGTCTTGCGCGTTGCACAATCAAGGCATCAGTAATCGCATCCGAGCAAGCTAGAGAAAGAGAACCAGTTGCAATCATCGCGACTGCCCAAAAGGGAGTTGCTACCCACAGCCCCATACTTGACCATGCCAAAATTCCTAATAAACTTGACAGTAGTAGGTAGGGGCGACGACGGTAACCAAATATAGGGAATCCATCGGAAATCAGACCATAGAGGGGCTTAATTGTCCAAGGTAACATTGTAATTCCGACCATTGAGGCAACTTCGGCAGGACTAAGCCCTAAGTCATCCTTTAGGAAGAAACTGACGGCAAGCTGTGAGATTGCCATTGCGCCTTGGACAAAATAAATAATAGCGATCGCCCCTAACTCTAGGTCAAACGAGTGACCTCGTAGCCTTTTGAGCCAGTCTGATTGAATTAGCACGATACAATTGCCTAAATATTAAGAAACTTTAATCTAGATATATTTTAGCCTCTATTGAAAAAATCACATATACCGATCAGTCAATACTCAAAACTGAGTTAGTTATTGCAGTTTCAATTTTGCCTACGGCAAAATTGAAACTCAAATCCTTGTTGACATCCACCCCGCACTAAAGTCCCGCACTAAAGTGACGAGGATTCCTAAGACTCACGACATAGGTTTCTGCTTCATCGCACCAGCCTTAACAGACTTACTCTGCTCGGGGCTTACAGTCGCCCCACAGACATTCACCGCAAGCCCTGCGGCAAGAATATTTTTAGCAGCATTCACATCTCTATTGTGATGCGTACTGCATCTAGGACAATCCCACTCCCTGTCATTTAAAGGCAACTTATCTACAACATAACCGCAATGTCCACAGCGTTTAGAGCTAGGGAACCAACGTTCAATTTTGACAAAAGTACGTCCATACTAATTGCACTTATATTCCAGTTGCCTGACAATTTCACCCCAGCTAGCATCACTAATCGAGAGAGCGAGTTTTCTAAGTTTGACCATATTCTTCACGGACAGATCCTCAACTGCAATCACTTGGTTTTCACGAACCAGTCGAGTTGTCAATTTGTGAAGAAAGTCAATACGAGCATCACTAATTTGGTTGATGGTTCTGCGCCTTATGGGAGTTCACGACTTCATCGGATATCTAGAGGTTGAGTACTTTTTGCCAAGAATACTTTGCCATCTTTCCATTTGAAAGCTGACTTAGTAAATTCAGCGTTACCGCCTTGATGCTTTTTCTTGGAGTTGGGATATTTTGATCTTCCTGCAAAGAAATTAGTAAATGCGGTTTGTAAATGTCTTAATCCCTGTTGTAATGGAACACAACTAACTTCATTTAGAAATTGCAGGTCTTCTTGCTTTTTCCACGCAGTTAAGTAGCTCAACATTGATGATGTTTCAGCGTATCCGACTCGCTCTTGTCTTTCATACCATGCTTCTGTCATTGCGGCTAGAGCACGGTTATAAACTAATCGAGCGAACCCATCGTTCACCTGAGCAAGGTTTCTTGCTCAGGATTTGGATAGAATCGGAACTTGAATGCTTTTTGTGTCATGTTTACATTGTTTTAGATATTATTTGGACTTACGCAAACCGAACGAATTTATTAGACTTGAGGTAGATATGGTGCGGGCGAAGCCCGCACCATATCTACCCAATGCGTAAGTCCTAATTATGTAAGTTATCTAAATACAATGTAGTGTAAAGCTCTTCTGGAATCACGCGGATTTAAACCCTTTTTTCGATAAATAAAATCCAAGTTGCTGTTTTGCTCACATAGTGGGCGAAACGGCAACTTGAATCCTAAGTTTACTCACGCATAACCGCCTAGTTTAGCTGGTTACTCAGCAGATACTGGAAATAGGCTAGGGTGCTAAATTTATTTTCCATTTGGCTTTGCCTAACTCTTCTTTTTTTGCATCTTTTTCGACCACTGCGTAATTTCAATATTACATGCACGAATTTTCAACTCTCAGGTTTGTGGGTTTGATACCAGTGATGAGCAATATCAATGCGACGACAGAGCCACACTTGCTCATGACTCTGCACATAATCCAAAAATCTCGCTAGAGCCGCCGCCCTGCCTGGTCTTCCTGCTAAACGACAATGTAGACCAATGCTCATCATTTTTGGGGATGTTTCTCCCTCAGCGTAGAGAACATCAAACGCATCCCGCAAGTATGCAAAAAACTGATCGCCAGAATTGAATCCCTGCGTTGTGGCAAATCGCATGTCGTTATTGTCAAGGGTATAGGGGATAATTAAATGGGGCTTGCCATAGTCATAATTCCAGTAGGGAAGATCATCGGCGTAACTATCGGAATCATAGAGAAACCCACCTTCCTCGACTACCAATCGGCGCGTATGGGGGCTAGTGCGTCCTGTGTACCAACCTAATGGACGATCTCCCGTAACTTGGGTATGAATAGCGATCGCCTTTTGTAAGTGTTCATGCTCCTGTTCAGGCGAAAAATATTTATAATCAATCCAACGATAGCCATGACTCGCTATTTCCCAATTGGCTTCGAGCATTGCCGCAACTGCCTCAGGATTACGTTCCAGTGCCATGGCAATACCATAGATCGTGACAGGAATATGTCGATCTTTAAACATGCGATATAAACGCCAAAATCCTGAACGACTACCATATTCATAGCAAGACTCCATATTCATATGGCGCAATCCATCAATAGGCAAAGCTCCCACAATTTCCGATAGAAAAGTTTCAGAAGTAGTATCTCCATGTAATATGCAAGTCTCACCACCTTCTTCGTAATTAATCACAAACTGAACAGCAATGCGGGCTTGATCTTGCCACTGCGGATTAGGAGTATTTCTCCCGTAGCCAATCATATCTCTGGGATAGGTCATAGAATTTGATTTAAGTGAATTTTTGCTAAAAGCTAATCGCCAAAAACAATCGCCATCTAGCAATTTCGATAATTTCCGCGATCGCCTGTTTTTTCTCTAATGCGATCGTATTGTTTAACCTCTGCTCAAAAGCTGCGAGGATACTATCTTTTGTATGGTTGCGGACAGCAATAATAAAAGGAAAACCAAACTTCTGCTTGTAAGCATCGTTCAGTTGTTGGAAGCGGCTATATTCCCTGCTAGAAAGCTGATCTAAGCCAACTGTGGACTGCTCCTGCACAGATGCTTCTGCCATTTGAAATTTACTGCCAAGATCGGGATGAGCGCAAATCAGCTTTAGTTGATCTGATTCATTCATGTTTTTGACGATCCCTGCCATGACCAGATGCAACTTGGTTAAATCATCAAAAGGACGTTCTTGCCAAGCTTGAGCCGCAATTTCTGGAGTATGCTCAAAAATAGAATCTAGGGCTTCCGTAAATTCTGCTTGACTCATCTGATTGAGCGTTGCGATTGCATATTTTGAAGGAAAACTCAATGTAGAGGTCCTCCACTAATAGTTTTGGCGATCGCACTTGTGACATCCAGTGGACTTTCCGTTGCAAGCTGTGCGTACCACTTCTGGGATACTTCAGGATCTTTACCATGAATAGTTTCAGCACGATTACGAGCCTTATTCACAATTTCCGTAGTTCTGACCTTGCGCTCCTTTTCATAACGCATTAGCGCGTCAGTAACACCTAAATTCGTCGATGCCAGATAATTCGCTAATACCCAGCCATCTTCCATTGCTTGACATCCGCCTTGCCCCAGATCAGGACAGGTGGCATGGGCAGAGTCACCCAGTAAGGCAACTCGCCCTCTAACCATACGTGAAATTGGTCCCACATCATGAATTTCAACACGCGCAACGGTTTCTGGATCAAAGCGATCAATTAGCAGTTGTACAGGTTCCGCCCAGCCCTGAAAATATTCTTTAAGTTCATTGCGATAATTATTGCGATCACTAGATGTGCCCTTGTCTAAAGGGACATCAAAAAAGAAGTAAAAGCGATCGCCAGCAACGGGCATCATCGAAGCACGTTTATGTTCGCCCACGTAGATCGACCAGATATCGGCAGGGGCAAGGTCATCACTTATGGGTACTAAGCCATTCCAATTGACATAGCCTCCATACTTTGGTTCTATTTTTTTGCTGAGGACATATTCTCTCAAAATAGAATGCACCCCATCAGCCGCTACTAAGAAATCACCTACAGCAGTACTGCCATCTTCAAATTTAGCTGTAATATCGAGATCACTTTCTATAACATCAATACATTTTGCCCCAAGAGTTAACTTGCCCCCTGATGCTGCAAAAGCATCTAATAAAATATTTTGCAAATCGCGCCGAGCTACTGGATAAGGTCTTTGCCCAACTTCGGTAATTAAAGGTTGTAGCGAAATCTCATTTAGTAAGGTTCCTGATAAATGACGATACTCCATGCGATTCATCTGACCACCGATCGCGGCTAGCTTATCACCTAAACCAAGCCGATTTAGAATTTTGACACCATTAGACCAGAGGGAAATCCCCGCACCAACTGGTCGAAGTTCACGGACGCGATCATAAATTTCTACATCATAGCCAACTTGACGCAGTGCAATTCCTGCCGTGAGTCCACCAATACCTGCACCAATAACTATTGCTTTTAAATCGTACATTATAGACTACTCATATAAAACGTATACTGTATACAAAAAAGCCTTGAAATGCTGTGTACTAAGTTACACATAGCAATCCTAAATGGTTTGTGGAAGCGTATCATTTAGAATTGCTACTATAGAGGGCATTTGGTTCTGAAAACATCAAATACATTCTATAGTTCTACATTCTATAGTTCCATTTGTTGATTAAGATAGTTTAAAATTTTACGCAGTTGCCCCCTTCTCAGTAAAATCATTATTTCTTCTGTGAAATGTTTTAAACGAGGATCAAATTCTCCTAAATCTCTAATACGCTCTTGCAAAGTAACTACTCAGGCTAAAGATTTAATTCAAGCTAAAGATTTAATAATATTTTCCAAGAAGTAATCAAGGAAGAAGTAGGATTTGAAGAATAAAGCCAGAGCGAATCGTAATCGAGATGAAAGAGAGTCCACCAAAGCAAA
>JADBWH010000040.1 GCA_020404105.1 Pseudanabaena sp. M53BS1SP1A06MG
AAAGCTCAGAAGGCTATAAACTAACCTTTGGGCGTGCTTAACGATGCTTTCCATATCGTTATTTAAATTAGTACTACGCCCTTTTTTTCACATCTCTCGTCTTTTTGCAACCCCTTTTTAGAATGGTGCAAGATCTCAGTTGTCCTACCTCAGTAAATGTAACGTCATCACAATGAGCTAATAAATTAATGCCACTTTGCAATTGTCCTCTTACACCATATGTATTACATGTTGCAATGCCAGATTCCTTAGCAAATAAGTCTTGACACATTTCCTCGAAGGCATATTCATCCATCTCATAAAATCTTGGCGGCAGACTGGGATTATATCTAGGGGATAGCATTTTAATTAAGGTAAAGTAAAGAGACTATTTTGAGTTTTTACAGAATTGTTAAACTAATTGCCAAGAGATACTCAAAAAGAGGATCGCCAAAGGTCATCAACCGTAAAGATGGATGCTCGTCAAAGGTATCAGGATGGAAAGTAACCTGATAAGACTTTTGCTGTAATTGCATTGTCCAAACTTTGTCTCCTACATCCTCAAAGGTGATTCCAGATTTTTGCAGTAGAAGCGATCGCGTAAACATTTGCTCGATCGCCTCAGCATCAAAGGGAGATGGAGGAATCGGTTTACGCAATTCGGCAAGGTCAGCATCGACATCCATTGCTACGGCTTCATTGATTTTGGGCTGCAAGGGAGATATGTCTAAGGTTTGGTCAAACTCTGAGAGCAAGACATCTTCTTCGAGGGGATCGGCACTCATCACGGCGCGTTCGATAAAGGTGGGAACACGGGCAAGGATGGGCTGGAGATTCCCGACAACGGTGGTAAAGGCTTTAATGCGATCGCGTAATTTAAGATAGACCTTGGCTTCTACTGTGCCATCGTAGTAAAAGTTGTGGATTCTCACCTGTGAGAATTTTTGTCCGATGCGATCGATGCGTCCGATACGTTGTTCTACGCGCATGGGATTCCAAGGCATATCGTAGTTAAAGAGAACACCACAGGTTTGGAGATTCAGCCCTTCACTAGCTGACTCAGTGCAGAGCAAGAGTTTAATTTCACCATCGCGAAACCGTCTTTTGATTTCTTCTTTAGGGACAATCTGCCAAGCATTTTCTTGGTATAGTTCGCCGCCACGTCCTGAGTAGCAAGCAACTTGGGAGCCGTACAACTGAAGCAAGGTATCGCGCAGATAGTCCATCGTGTCGGTGTATTGGGTAAAGACGATCGCACTATCGCGCTCTAAGGATTCTTGACGGAGCTTTTTAATAAATTCTGAGCGTTTGGTATCTTCGCCTGTATTCGCAAACTGTGTGAGTAATTCTTGCAGATATTCAATTTCTTTAGGATCGACAGGTTCCATAAAGGATTCTAGACCTTCGATGATTGCGTCATCGGCATCATCTAAATCGCCATAGTCGTCATCGGCTAATAGGTTTCCCTGTTGGGTTAGCAGACACTCTAGCCTGCGCTGTAAGGATTTCTCGATCGCATAAAAGGAACTGGTGAGACGCTTGCGATATAGGGTCATAAGAAAGCCCAAGGCTTTGCGGTTTTCCTTTTGAGCAAGGCGATAAAAATGACGGACATAATCACTTACAGCTTGATATAGCAGAACTTCGCGATTTGGCTCTAGGACGATCGCATTATCAAAGACTTCTCTAACGGGGACATCTTTATCCAAAAAGCCGCGTTTGTAATATTCCCGCAAGGTGTCGCGAGTATGGCGGAACATCAGGTCTTTGATGGGGGTGTTTGCGCCTAGAAATTGCTTAGAAGCTTTGATGAAATGATCGTTTGCTAGATATTTTTGCGGTGAGGTAATCTTTTGCCCACTCTGCCATACATCTTCAATTTGACAAGCCAATAGGCGATCGCTACTTTCTAAGGATCTCCGAACTTTGGGACAAGGCTGACCACCTGTAGCAAAGTAATCGACAGACATGGTTTGCCAAAAGTTGAGATTGTGCGGATCGGCGGGTTCGGCGAGGGTGGCGAAGTAATCACAGAAGGCATCGGGCGATCGCCAAAGTCCCTCTAGTCCGATGAGTTTGAGTAGGTCAAACATTTCGATCGCATCGATTTGCATTGGTGTCGCTGATAGTAACAGTAGGGCTTGCGTAATTGACCGCAGCCGATCCATGAGTTCTAACAAACGGTTAGGGGTATCTTTGCGGTTTTGCGGACTTTTACGCCTTGCATGGTGGGCTTCGTCCAATACTACTAAGTCCCAGGGTTCAGACTCTAGTAACTCTTGCATTCGCTCTTTGCGCCGCACCAAATGACTAGAGGCAAGGACTAAGTTTTTTTGATTCCAAGGATTGCCTGTAATGGTGACTGATTGTTTGTAAGGATCGACTAGTTCATTCTTGCCATACGACCAGAAATGCAAGTTGAATTTTTCGCGCATTTCTTCTTGCCATTGGGGTTGGACGCTGGCAGGAGCGAGGATTAAAACCCGTTTCACTTTTTTGGAAAGCAACAAATAACGCAATACCAAGCCTGTCTCAATGGTTTTGCCTAAACCAACTTCATCGGCAATGAGGGCATTACGGGGAAACTCGGCAGCCATACGACGCAAGATTTTCATTTGGTGCGCCCAAGGTTTGACGGGAATGGACTTAACCGAGAAGTCCAGACAACCTGCATTGTCGTGAATATTAGCAAGTTGAATAAATTGTTCGCTTTCCGCTTGTAGTTCTTCCTTAGAAATATGGATTTCTACTTGAGGTGGTGGTGTCGGTTCTTCAGTAGGCAGGTTTAATATTTCTCGCTTTGGCGCGATCGGACGGTCATCAAATTCAGCTTGTTGATTCCAGTCTGGTTTTTGGGTTGGAGCATAGCGCAATAGCTTTTGTTTTACGGCTGTGGGAATTTCAAACACTCGCACATTGGGAAGTTCATCTTTCCATAGGCGTTCAAAGCGATCGCTTTCATGTTGTACCCGTTGTAAATCTCTACCGCCATCCCATGAAAAGAAGACGTGAAAAGATTCACGATTGGATTGCCAGCCCCCGATTGACTCATTGTTAGAGCCATTAAAAGCAAGACAATCCCCATTCGCATCAGAGATAATACCTACCTTTTCGTGAAAGAGATGTTGCGGATCGAGAACTCGTTCGGATGAGTCAGGTTGACCGCTTGGCTTGAGTGGTATGGCAATGCGAATGTCGAGATATTCGTTTTGGATTAACCAGCTCAGGATTTCAAAATGTTTGAGTTGGGCAAAGTTGCTCGGTGGGGTGAGTTCAGTATCTAGGCGACTAGTTAAAGCATCACGCAAGGCGTAACCCTGTTGGACGGCTTGCAAGTCTTCTGGTGAAAACTGGCAACCCATGATAAGGCGCATTCTGCCTTGATTTTCGAGTAATGCACCGATGCCTCTGGCGACACGGCTGAGAATGCTGCTATTAAAAAATCCTGCTTTGCGATCGTATTGCATGGCGCATTCGAGGGCAGGAATATAGAAGTCTGTAATTAAGTTGTCTTCATCGCTGCCGTAGCCGATTTTCCAGTGGCGATCGCTTAGTTTTTTACTCATAGGGCTAGATTTTTCTCGCACTCTTGGAAAATGTAGTGCAATGCTCCCAATGTCAGGGCTGCATCGTCTGCAATGTAGCCTCTACTTTCATATACCGCACCTGTTAGGTCAAGTTTATAAAATATCCATTCCCTTGAATTAGTTACTACACCTAAAACATCAATCCGTTTCCCTGCTTGGTTATTCTGCCATTGACAAGCTTGCATTTCTACCAAACATTGTGCAAGTCCTTGCTCAAAATCATCGCGTTTTGCTTCGACAATGCAGAGGAAAGGGGTATCTAAATAATCCTGTTTTTCGGCAATCAGATAATCAGCATTACCAACCAGAACATCGCTTTCGATTTTGCCACCCTTCCAGATTTTAAGACTATCAATGCCTTCCATTGCTTCATCACAGAAAGCATCTATCAATAACTTTTTAGACTCCTCGTAAGATTGAAGGTCAAATTTACGATGTAGGCGTTCCAAATGTTTAATAAAAAAATCGCTTGGTACAAAAGGTTCAATCTGGAATACCCAAGGTACTAGAGTTTTGATGCCAAGCTGTTTGTATGCCTCAGCCATACTGAAACTAGAAAAGCTTTTCTTCTTGGATTTAGGTATTTTGGATACAGATTTTGGCATTTTAAAATACTCCTGATTTATTCAAATAAAGACAACTACTTTTCTAAATAGTTGTAAATCTTCCCCAATCTCTACATTAGTCAATTAGCTGGCTAAATCTAGCTCAAGCGGCTCATAGTGTAGTGAAATTAGTTGCTCTGCTTTAACAGCGATCATTGCAAAAGCTTGTCCATCTGTGCCTGAAAATTCAACCTCAAAGGCTTTACCATCCTCGTATTCTTCAACTACTGTGCCTACTTGTCCGCGCCTTAATAAGACCCAGCGATCGCCTCTGAATTGCTTGGCGCGAATATTGCTGGTTAGGACGACCATATCATGCAACTGAATTTCCATAAATTTTCATCTCCTGCTATATTTTATCGATTGGGTAAACGCTAGTTAATCGAGGATAGTCATCTTCAAAGCGAACAATCCAAGCACTGAGAATTATTGCTGTACCGACTTCTGTAGTTAGGCTAAATTCGATTACATACTTTGCTCCATATTCACTTGTCTCTACAAAAGTTGCGTCCCCTGAGATTGCCTGTTCGAGCAGAGCATCTTCAAGGATTTGTTTGTTTTCTATAACTATGCCTAGCCAAGAGCGAAAAAGTCTTGCTTTGTGCCTACCACTTTTATGCTCAAAATCTAAAGCATAGGTTTCGAGCTTATTCGCAATCTGTTCTCTCTTAGCTTGATTCCCATTGGGTAATTTCATCGCTTAGTTTCCTGATTCCTCCTCTACTTCTGTTGTATCAAAATCTAGACCCATCTGACCGCCTGTAAAGTCAATCTCTGGCTGCACATAACTAACTTGAGCTTTAATCTCATCCATAGATAGCCAAAGGTCGGCAAGGGCTTTCTCTTCGGGGATGCGTTTGCGCGGATCGCTGATGTGGGGGATGACGCGCAGGGCTACTTCCCATGCTCGCATAAACATTTCGTTGCTAACTAAGCCTGTGGCTTTCATGAAGCGGCGGACGGGTTCGATGGTTTGTTCTTCGAGGTAGATGGCGGTGATGGCGTGCAGTCCATCAATGAGATAACGTGCCGAAAACTCATTGTCAACGAGAGAAAAGGCGTGTTTTTTATAGCGTTGATCGGGGCTGAGGAGTTTGCAAGTGCCGCTTTTGATGTCTAGGAGTTTGTAGGTTTTACCGAGGTCGGCAACGTTGAATCCGCCAACGGCGAGGGCAAGCTGTCTAGCATCATCAAAGGGAAATTCACGGGCTTGGAAGGCATCCCAAGCGAGGAAATACCATTGTGTCAGTGGGTCAAATCCTGCGGTGTCGGTTTGGGCAAGCTTGCGGAAACGGTAATTGGCTACGGCTTTTCGTGCCTCGGCAAAGGCAACTTCGGGGCGAACTTCTATGCCTGTGCTGTCGAGGATGGGATAGTTGCGGGAGAAGACATTGAGGGCGGGACCAAAGGCGCTGAGATAAAGGTCGATGCCTTGAATTTCATTGGCTTCAAATTCGGGGGCGCGTTGTTCAACAAGGTTGGCGACTTCGGGGCGGAGGTCATCCCACCATGCTTGTCCTGCGTTGGGGTCGCGTTTGCGGCAAATAAGCAGGACGGTACTAGAAACGCTATTTTTCTGGGCTTGGTGCAGGTTTTGCGGGTTTTCGGTGCTGACTGCCCAGCTTGCGGTGATTTCAAATCCTGCGGTGATTAGGGATTGGGCGAGGACATCCCATGCGCCTGAGTCTTTGTGGTTAAACTGCACGGTCATTACGCCGTTGTCTTTGAGAACTCGGTAATATTCACCGAAGGCGCTTTGCATTTTGGCTTCATAATCGCGATCGGCGAGTTCTTTGGGACTGATTCCCATATCGCGAAACCGGGAGGGATTGGCAACTGCTTCGCGATCTTTGTCGGTGAGTTCCATCCAAAATAAATCGTAAAATATATCGCCTAAGATTCTCTTTTGCCAAACATAGAAAAAGTCGGATAGTTCTGCATATTGAATCGTTGAGTAATAGGGCGGATCAGTGACGATCGCATCCATACTTTGATTGGCTAAATGAAAGAGGTCATCGGCTGAAGCATGGGTGATCTGGAATCCCCCTAAATCCCCCTTTGAAAGGGGGACTTGCAGATCTTGCTCATCCTCAAAGAGAACCTCCAAATCTTGCTCCCCCCTTTGAAAGGGGGGCTGGGGGGGATAAAACTTTCCAATCACCTCACAAACTGCCTCAAAATTATTCAACACCTCATCATTAGTAAATCGCAAAACCTTCAAACCATAGGCTTCTAGAATTTGAGTTCTTTCTATATCACGGGCTTGACCTTCTTCTGTAAAGTGGGAATCACCATCTACTTCGATAACTAAATGACGGGCAGGGCAATAAAAATCAACAATGAAATGATCTATAGGTCTTTGTCGCCAAACCCGATCGTTAAAGTTTCTTAGATAGTCATGCCATAGTTTTTTCTCCACTTGGGTCATGTTTTTGCGGAGTTCTTTAGCTCGTTCAACTAACTTTTTGCTATAGGGAAGAAATCTCTCATCATAGGGTAAGTCACGTTTAGCTGCCATCCTCGCAATTTGTGCTTTTAATGCTTCATTTCTAGGCGCATGAGATTCTAGAGAATCAGTTTCTAAAGCTTGAAAGATTGATGAATTTATTTTTGTTCCTAATAATTCACAAAGTCCTTGATATTCACTAGAAACAGCATTTGCACAAAGATCCCATAATTCCCTTTTGCCTGATGTTTCAGGATAATTCCACATTAAATTTAAGGCGTGTTGTGTAGAGGCTCTTTTAAATCCTGCTCTGGAAGAGTCCCATATAGATAATCGACAATTAGTATCAGCGCAACGATCGCAAACTAAAGCAAGATATGTAGAGATCGCATGTAATTTTTCCTCACCCAATGCCTCTCTAATCTTTTCCTTAGCCTCATTGATAATCTCAACATAAGTCATCAAAGTTAAAAGCTGACGAGGATTAAAATAATCTGACGCTTTTGTTAAACCATAAGCAATGCATCTATCAGCAAAACCATCAAATCTTTCTTCTTCTGGAATATCTAGGTTAGATTTCTCTTTTAAATATTTTTCTGCTTTACAAATCCCTTCTAAATCATTTTGATTTGCTACTCTAAACTCTAAACTTCCTTGACCTCTCTTAAAAGCAACAGCATAAAGTTGATGACCTAATCCACCATTTTGGGCTTGATTCTTTACGATTTGTTCCTCTATAACTGAGTCACAATTTGGGCATTTGCCAACACCTCTAGCAATTGTAGAAAAATTATCAGGATCATAATCACCATCAGGCGTTTGAATAGAATTACCTTTACTTTTTTTGCCCTTAATTAATTCAAAATCAACCCGTTTTTCTGCAAGATTAGAAATCGGTTTAACCGCATACCAGTCACATGTAACCTTTCTAGATTGACCTTTTCCAGCATAATTACTTGTTTTACTCAGCCACCAATTCGGACTAAGCGGCACAACTGACTGACAACTCGGACAAACCACAGTATGCGCCCAAAGATAATTTTGCACCTTCTCCCCATCCTGAGACGGAAAAAACTCACTTAGCCGCTTCTCCGCCTCATCACCAACCCACTTCACCCATTTATCAATATCCTCCTGCAACGCCGCCCCAAACTTTAACGGAAACTCGATCGCCGCCTTCATCGTCACCACCGCCACAGGATTCAAGTCAGACGCAAACACCCGCAACCCATAACGCGCCGCCTCAAAAGGTATCGACCCACCACCCGCAAACGCATCCAACACCGCAGGAGTCTTATCCCCCCACATCTGCTCACAAAGCTCCTGCACCCGCTTCACCCGTTCAGGAGTTGGCGGCGTTTTATATAGCCTTGTACGTTGGTGGCGATCGTCTTTTTCTTTCTCAGTCTCGCGCCGATCTGTTCTCGCCTGATCCAACCCTAACAAATACTCAAACTCCTCCATGCTGATATCCGCAGGCAACAGCGAACCCAACACACTCGCCCGACTAAAAGACAACGGCTTCCGCGAATACCACCGATGCAAACCCTTAAACGGATTGCCCCCGTTTTCATAGTAAACCTGCTCATTCAGCAGCTTCACAGGCATAATCTTTTCGATAAAAACTGGTTTGCGATCGGTCATAGTTCAACTATATGGGGGCGAGAGTTATCCTTAGTATTTTTGTTTGCAATCTCTGCAAGTTTATATCTCAAATCTTTACGCAAATTTTTTTCTTGTCGCTTTGTAAGACCTTTAGGCAATGATTCATCATCCATTCCTATAATGCCTGCATGACCTTCAGATCCAGATCGCGAGTTTTCTATATTTACCCATCGTACATCCAATAAATCACTATAAACTGTGCCCTCTACATTGCTAGAAATATTGCGGATATCTCCTACGTTCAACCAGCAAATAATTTTGTTTGGTGATTCTGGTTTTAAGAAGGCATAAGCTTCAGAAGGTGTTGTGTATCTTTCTACCCAAACGCTTAAATGTGGGGGAGTTCCTTCTTTGTCAGCACTTGACATTTCAAATGCTTCAAAAGAGATAGGAAATATACTCTTATTCTCCTCAAAATCCTTAGAAGCTCTTGCAAGCCGAAAAACATGCAGAGAGGAATCTACTGGTTCTAGGTGATTTCCAGTTGGCATTGGCATCTAAGACTCATCTCTCAGTAGACACAAAAAGCATTAATTTATTTGCAATTTCAGGAGTTAATTTTGCATTTATTCTAGTATCTTCTCCCCAGATTTCATCAGTAGAACGATTTTTATAAAAGAACTCGACTGCCCCATTATCAAAAATCTCACATTCAAGATAATGCACGCCATTATCCCAAAGAAACATGAAGTTCTTAGACTCACCTGGACAAGCATCGGGGATTTCAAGGAACAGGAAATCTGTTCTAAAATATTCGACTAGAACATCAAGGAATTGTTTGGCACTGTCGAGTACATTTTGAGTAAATCCTACACCTTCAGATTCTAATTCTCGATAGAGATTGTTGACATAGGTATGCCATTTCTTTAATGCATTTTGATAATTTAGTAAGCTTGCATACTTAACGATAGCTGGGAGGATTTCTCGATTGATCGATCTAATATTTGTGTCAGGTTTTAAAGAGCTTTGTAAATATTCGCATTCAAAAATAGTCCCAAGCAGATTAGATTCTGCTTCTTGGAGTTGGGTCTTAATATCAACAGTGCCACTATCTTTCGATTGATTGAAAATACTAGTCTGGTTGTTGGGGATTAAGGAGGTTATGTAATTCGTCGGTAATGCTCCAACGAAAGAGTTTGCCTGAGAGCTTGTTAAAGTTGTCGAGGTGTCTGTACGCATTTTCAATACCCTTTATCTTGTCATCTGTAAAGAAATCTATATCAATCATGTAAGCTGGCTCATTTACAAGATTGCGACTCGGCTCATTTATTATTACGATCCCATGTCTCAGATTCGCTTTCCCAAGTTCAAATTCCAGCACAATTAGTTTTTCAAAACTCTTGACAGAATTGTCAAACTCTTCCAGATAAAGTTCTGATATTAATTGCTTTTGAATAAGTCTTTTCCATTCTGGCTTCATTCCTAGAGTTGATGGCAAGATTAAATCCTGATACCTCAGTCCAATTCTTATATAGCTGGATGGTTTGTAGATTGACTCAAACAATTCAGTTATAGATTGGAGCCTCTCTCTAAATTCTTCATATTTCTTATACTTATTTGTGGAAAGAGCAATAAAATCTTTTGTTAGAGATACTTTCCATCTTTGATCGTCTGTTGTAAACGTATAAGCTGTTTCACTTGCTAACATTTGCTGTAGCGACTCAAATACTTTGTTGTCTAACCCAGGTAATAGATTCTGGGGTGATAACTGTAAAGGTCGGCTAATAGTCAAATTTGGATAATCATTTCGCAGCTTTTCATGAAATTCTACTGGTTGTTGTTCAGTAATTTTCAAAATTGAAGGAAAGCGCAATTGACATAGAACCTCGTTTAGAGGGTTACGTTCATATATGACTCTTTCGTAGTCTGGAAACTTCATCTCAAAAATTTGCTCAACAATTTGTAATGTTATATTAGCAAAAGGTAGCCATAGTTGAGTGAAAGCCTTACCAAATCTTTATTTCGAGGATTTGTTAAGCTGTATATAGTAGAATTTTTGAAAAAAAACAATAAGTTGACACTAGATGTATTGCTTAATCTCCTAATAAAACCCGAATTGCCTTCAGAGCATTTCTTTTATGCCCATTTGACACCTTCGCAAACCAATAATGCGCCTCCTCATTACTCATCGCCGTTACCCCATTGGCAATATTAGCAATTCTCTCTTCCTTCGAGAGTGGCTGCACTGTTTGAAATAGCAAAGCCAAACTTACCCCTGACTGTTCATCAAGGACATAGGGCGCTTGGCGATCGCATTTCAAAGTTTTAGGATCGTACTTATTCGCTTTCAAAGCCGCATAGATCGCCTGTCTGGTCAGCACTAACGCATTACCCTTGAGCTTACCGATCCGCTTTGCCGCAGGGCGCTTTTTCTCACCCGCTTGCTTGTAAGCACATTGATATAGCTCCAATGCAAAGTTATTGTTGTCGGTGGGTACAACCCTTAGTTGAAATTCTTGCATTAGTAACTTACCCTCGCAGTTAGAGATAGACGCTCGACAGGATTACGCATTAAAGCTTGTTGTAAGATTACCAACTCATTACCATCGGGGGCGATCGCAGGGTCAAAGATAAATGTTAGCTTGAGACTCACATTAGCTCTGACTCCCTCAGTACTCAGCAAAGTATTGATAGGACTCGAGAAACTTTGAAAACCACGCAATCCACCTTGATAGTCGAAACGCACAAACTGCTTATCCATCTGAATCGTTGCTTTTTGATCAATCTCAAAGGTAAGTTTACCGAGCAACGGGAAAGATGTCGTAATCTTGCGATAGTCCATCACTTGATCGACCGTAATTTCGATGCTCTGAATGTTTCTAACCTTGTAATCTGTACAGCGATCGCTAAATCCTGTAAACGCGGCATTAACAGTTCCAGACAGATCAATAGTTTCAGGCTTTACTTCAAAAATTGAAGGTGCATCATGTCCATTTGTTGCCGAACCCGTGCCAGTGGGAGTTTCGTAGGAAACGATTGCGGCTCTAGTTTCCTGCTCTGCGGTTTCTCCATTGCCATAGTCTGCCACAATTTTAAAAATCGTGGTTTGACTAATTTGTACCTGACGACTATCCGATGGTAAAAATTCGCCAGCGATTGGTATCCCATCCTGATAAAGCTTGACCGATAAAGCTCCCTGCGATCGCCAGCGTAAATTCACAGGTTTTGCTGATTCATTACTGGGCATCACCTGAGCAGACAACTCGATCACCCTTGGCTCTGGCGGCTTGAGGATGCCGCGCCGATATAACTCCATGCGATCGGAAAACTCAATCATGTCTGGCAAATTGGGTAACTTGCCATCATCACCCCGAATATAAACCTTCGTGCCAACCTTTAAATCCCATTGCCCTTCCTGTATGCCCTTACGGATCGTTTCCCGTAACTTAGGAATATCTGCGTCCAGCAATATCTGCAAACTAAGAGTTTTGGCAAATTCTTCTTTTAAAGCTTTGGTTGTCCAGTGGTCTAAACCTGCTAACCACACCTTTTGCGAAATATACGCAGGTGCAAACGCTCCCGCATCTTCTGCTCGAATCTTTTGGCAATCTTTTAAAGACTTGAGAATCACATCTTGTTGGTTCTTATTACCCTTGACATCACTAGAAGATTCCGCAGGTAAAGTGAAATGCAGCAATCCTTTCGGTGCTTTTACAGGATCATTGGTTGGATAAAACAAATGGCGGTAGGCATTAGTTAAAGCAACTCTTACCTCTAAATCCTTTGCGCCACCCCGTTCCTTTAGTTGTTTACGCTGATTTTCTGATAAGTCCTCTTGACGATTTGGTGACTTGAGAATGTTTTGAATGGCAAGATGCTCTTTTGTAATATCAATTGCCCGATCTAATTCCTGTTTATTTGCCACCAAGAAAAGTAACCGATTCCGAAATGTACGGAACTTACCAGACTCTCCAGTGTTATTAAAAATTTGCTCAACTAGATTAGGTGCAACATCGGTGGAAGCATTCACGGTTCCTTGGTCAAAGTCAATTACACAAAGCGCAACATCATCAGGTTTATCGTCAACATCTCCCGAACTTTCAGGACTAGCAACTAAGGTAAAGACTTTGTTGGCAAAAATACTATCGCGACGCGATCGCAGATGGTCTTTCGCTGTGAGATTGCCAATCTGCTCTTTCTCTTCCGCAATAATCTTATTGATCGATGGTTCTTCTTTAAAACGGGCGATCGTTGTAATCGGATCGATATCCAGATACCATGCCACGCTCGTTAATCGATCTAATACAGGTTCAATATAACTAATCTCAACTTGAGGCATCAGCAAGGCTACATTTAGCTCGGCACGTCGAATCCCTGCCGCAGTACCTTGATTGATCGAATGTAAGAAAATCGTTCTGGCTACCCATGTTGCAAATGGTGGTTTACCTGCCGCTTCCCACTGGCGATCGTGGACTTGAGCATGGGCAGGCTTTCCTTCAGCATTAAAAATATCCGCTTGAATCGGATTACGCATCAAGGGTCTTTGCAGTCTTGATGTAAATTCTCCTGTCACTCCTTCATCTATCCCAATCGGAATGTGATGCGGATGAATCATTGGTATCCATGCGTTTGGATCTTGCCATAAATATCGCACCACCATTGCCAATAGGCGCAATGCCCCCCTTGTACGTTGAAAGTTTTGAATTGAGGCAACTTTTTTTGTCAGTAGATCAAAGAGTTCAGGGGAAAAAGGATAGCTAGATTGCAAAATCTGAGCATGATTGGCATCTTTACAGCTATCTGGCAAATTGATACGACTGGCTCTATAGGTCTGTAAGTATTCCTGAGCAGCACTCTTAGCTATCTTTTCGTCAATACTTTTAAAAATTCTTTGCTTAACAATGTTGTAAATTTCAATATCTGTACTTGGACTCAGCACCCGTTCTTGTCGAGCCGAGGTTTGTAATGCTTCTCGCAAATCGTTGGTTTCTGCGCCAAAGGTATCGGATATTGAGGCTAGGGTGTAGACAAATACGATATTTTTACAAGCAGCCGTTAAGTCCATCAGTGTGAACAAGAATGCCACGACTTGTTCAGATAAATCACTATTCCCCACAGCGATCGCTTTAGCACGTCGCAAATACTGAGCAATTTCATCGAGAATAATTACCGTTGGTTCTTTGTTAGTCAGCTTGTCGATTACCACTGTCCCCGGACTAACTTTCTGCTCATCCGAACCTCTCAGCAAGCTATAGCCTTCTACCCCACCAATTTGATAGGCGATTTCACCCCACAGGGTATGTACTCTTACCCCTGACTCTTCATGTAATACACCATTTACGGGGTCAAGGTCTTGACAGGCGATCGCCGCCACTTGGATCGGGCGATCGGGAATAATTGTAATGTCATCTACAAATCTATCTAACCCACTTATTTGTCTTCCATTTCTGGCAATATGCCAAATCGCAATTTCATCGTGGGTTTTACCACCGCCAAAACTGGTTTCCAAGCGAATTACAGGCGAACCAGTATCCACACCAGTTAAACGCCCAAACACCTCGGATATAAGAGTCTTGAGTCCATTTGTCGGAAAAGTATTCGCGAAAAATGTATTTGGATCTTGATAAACCAAGGGGGCATTACCATCCACAACTTGCTTTAATTTTGCAGCAAATACATCCTCTGATAGGTTCCCCCCAAGCACTTCATCGCGTGGTACACAGGTTTCAAAAATAGATCGGAGCATAGATTCAGTAGGACAAGTTTATGGAGTGAACGCTTGAGATGCTGTTAGCCAGATGCAGAATTATACAGAGATATATATTTATAACCCATTTAATTTTTAGCATATACGGTTGAACCTCAGATCAACAGGCTAAGTGGCTCTTCTGTTTTAGCTTTGGGGCTAGCAAGGCTTACTGTGCTGCCTGTGGCAATAACTACAGGAACAAAACTATCAATTTGTCATTTTCCTTACAAGATATGCAATCAAATCATTGCATGAAAGTTAATAACTATAATTTTGAGGCTGTTTTCAGATATATTCCTTATTAAACATAAATAACTTTTTCTCGCAGGAAACTAAACTTGTCTCCAGCTACACCCCAAGTCTCATATCGTGACTTAGCCCCGCTTGAACGCGGTGGCGTAATAGCTCGTAATGGTTTTGAATTTCAGGATCATGTAGCTGCGCGTTATTGTATAGATATGCTAAATGACGATAGCTTGATTGAGGTATGGTGTGAAACGTTAGACGATATAACCCTTGTACGGCTTAGTGGGGATGATGAAATTTTTGAGTTTGTGCAAGTAAAAAGTAACCGATTTGATCATCTATGGTCTATTGCTGAGTTCTGTAAACAGGAGTCTATAAAAGAAAATAAGAAAACAGTTAAAAAGGCTAATAGTTCTATTTTTGAGAAGTTGTTTGCCAACGAAAGAGCAGAAGCAAAAGAAAAATGTTTGTTCCGCATGGTTACTGCTTTTGACGTTAATAATGATCTCAAGATTCTGACATATCCTTTAAGTTCACCTTTGCGTACTTTATCTAATAGTCTTTTTTGTGATTTGTGTGATGCAATAGGCAAGAACTTACCAAATTACAGTAGTTCTACTGGTTCTAATGTAACTTCTTGTCTTTCAAGAACTGTATGGGACGTTCTTTACGATGATAAATCAGTACAGAATGCGAATCTTAGAGTGTTAAGTAAAGCTATTTCCAGCTTTGGGAATTTTCTAGTTGAAGATCAACTAATTGAACTTTACAAAAAAGTTTTGGGAAAGGTTAAGGAAGCAGGTAGGGCAGACTGGAACATTGATCCAGCTTTAAAGAAAATTACTAGGCAGGTCTTTGTTGATTGGATTAAGACAGAAATTAATTTAGCAAAGTATCCTAGTAGTGGAGGAACAGGGAATAAACTGAGAGAGAAAATGCTTAAAGCTGGAATACCTGAAGATGTGATTGAAAATGCTCTAAAACAGAGACGTTTTTATAGAAGCCAATCTTTAAATCAAGAGTATATGAATTTATCAAAGCGAGAAGAAGTTGAAATGCTTGTTATAGCGAATCTACAACAATTAATATCTGAATTAGACTCAGAAAAATTAAAGGTTGATGGAGTTGGATTCCATAGTATTTGCTTAAATCGCTTACAGGATATTAGCTCTAATAAACAGGATGTTAGCTTACCTTTTCTGTATGGATTTATGTACTACATGACAGAAAGATGTGTCTATCGTTTTATTAAGATAGGAGCATAGTCATTATGAAGTCGATGCAAGAACTCTCCAAAGTACCCGCAGGGATGCCACTGTTAGCAGATGACATTGTAGAGTTTCACGCAGCTAGACTTCTTCTATTATTGAAAATATGTGGAACTAATGGTCGTGTAGAAGGACTTACAAAATTGGCAAAATTAGATTTTTTTGTAAGATATCCTGAATTTTTCAATAAAGCTGCTGCTGCTGCCAATGAGTCTATTCGGTCGGCTTCAAAAATTGTTGAGTCAAGTATGGTGAGATATCACTATGGTCCTTGGGATAAGAGATACTATGAAATAATCGCTTATTTGAGGAGTAGAGGACTTATTCAGATTACCCAAAAAAACAACACCTACATATTTCAAATTACGTCATTAGGTGAGGGTAAGGTAAAATTGCTCAAGACAGACTCGGCTTACAAAAACTTATGTGAACAAATGAACCGTGTAAAAAGTGCTTTTGGGAAAAAAGCTGGTTCAACTTTGAAAAATATGATTTATAAAATTTTTCAAGAAGAAGTTACAAATAGGACATTAGATGAGGTAATTGAACAGTGATCACAAAAAACTTTGCAATTAAGTCGCTTAAGCGTTTTCCAAAGATGGGAGATTATGATGAATTGAATTTTAAATATGGAGTTAATGTTTTGGTAGGCGAGCCTAGCACAGGTAAAACTCAGTGGCTACAAATGTTTAACTATCTGATGGGTTCAGATATTAAATTTGATGAAATCATTCAGGAAAAATATGACTCTGTTGAAGGTGTTTTTATAATTGGCGATGAGGAAGTACATTTAGAACGTAAATGGAAAGAATCTGGCAGTAAAACTAAAGTATTTGTTAATCAAGAAGCTATTGGTCAAGAAGAATTATCAACTATTTTTCTCACTCGGTTAAACTTTCCAGTATTAAACTACCCTCAATCTAATCCACTGTCATTTAATAAATGGATAGCTCTTGGTTGGAGACGATTGCTTCGGCATATCTATCGTAGACAGAAATCATGGAGTGAGTTAGCCGACAAGGAACTTGAAATCGATCAGCACGCTTGCATATTAATGTTTTTAGGAATTGCTGAATATTTATTTTCAGATAAACACAGTCAATTAGTAGAAAAACAAAAAAGGATTAATAGCTTACAGACTCGAAAAGAAAATTATCTAAAAACATTAACCGAAATATCTAGCGAAATTCTGGATGGATATTCTTCGTTAGATAATATTGTCACAAACGAGTGTTTAGATACTTCTATAGCTCGTTTAGAAAATACACTTGAGGAATTATCAAGGCAACGTGATGAAGTCCTCAGATTTCTAACAGACAATATACAGAATGACTCTACTTTGGAAGAATCACAGCTTTTTAAGCAACTTGCTGAAAAAGCTACAGACCTTCAGGAAAGCTACAATAGTACTTTGCACCAAAAGCAGGAAGCTCAATCTCGTTTAGAAGAACTAACAAAATATAGTCAAAAAATTCAAGATGAATTAGATAGATTAGAGAGAGCTAAATCTGCTGGCAGCATTTTTCGAGATTTAAGAGTCACACATTGCCCAGTATGTGAAAAGCCTGTTAGTTCCAGAATTATAGATCATAATATCTGTTACTTATGTAAACAACCCAATTTGTCAGATTTAGACGATTCAAATATAAGTGAGCAAAGGCTCGAATTTGAGAACGAACAACTTAAAGAAGAGTTTAATGAAGCCGAAGATTTGATTCGTATGGTTACTCAAGAAGTTGCAACACTAAGTAGAGAACAGCGTACCATTGAAGAAGAATTAATGTTTGTTAAACATCAAATGAAGCCAGTTCAGTCTGCCGCAGCTATGATCTTACCTCCTGAAATTTTTCAAATCGATATAGAAAAAGGAAAGATTTACGAACGCATCAGGCAACTTCGTAGGATTAAGGATGCTTTAGGTTTACAAGAAAATATTTCCGAAGAAATTAATAAGATTGAGGAACAAATTAGCAGCTTGCAAAATGAAGTGAACGAAGTTGAAGAAAATATTGATTTCGAGCAAAGTAGCAACTTTTTAGTTGCAAACATGAATGAATATTTAGAATTAGTCAATACTTGGAACCAAGGTAAAGTAAGTCTAAGACTTAAAGAGAGAAGTTTTTCATTTCTTGTTGGTGCTAATAAAGTCAATAGTCTCTCTGCTACTATGATGATGTATTTTTTAGCGGCTTACAATTATGGTTTGTTATCTTTATCTAATAAAGAACAATATCACTATCCAAATTGTACTATTCTAGAGTTTCCTGCAAACTTTGTTGATGGCTCTAAGAATATAGAAGTTAGAAATCTCGAAAACTTCATTCTTGAACCTTTTGTCAAACTAGTCAATCAAGAAGGTATGAAAAACAGTCAAGTTATTGCTGTAGGTAGAGCTTTTGAAGGTCTAGAAAATGTTAATAGAATTGAATTAACGCAGGTATGGAGTTAGATGTATTTTTCTGTGAAAAGCATAGTTATGCTTAATGTATTGTCAGCCCCCGTAAGAATATTGATAAATTCTTGCTTAGGTAAAACAATACAAGGCGGCGGTAAGGGACAAGTCTCAAATTCTTGCACTACATTATTTACCTTTCTCTCAATCTGTTTGAACTAAGTAAAGGGAGAGCTATGGATTGTTAAAGAGGGATGAGTTGCTCAAAGTACTTCTAGTCAAGCTTTTCAGGGTTTGCAATCAATCAGCCTAAATCCTTACTGGATAAACCTTATAACCATTTATCACTTTTTTAGCAACTAATACAAACGCAAACGTAGAGAGAATTAGGACAATTTGCAGATCCCTTAAAAATATTCTGATTCATCACTAATTGCTTGGAGCAAGAACAGCCCTAATGCTTTATTCAAAGCTTGATTATCCTGTGGACAACGCGCATCCGTGAGACATCTTGGACAACCATATTGACAATTACAAGCCTCAACTAATTGAGCAGCCCGAACAGCAAACGCTTCAAAGCGATCAAATAATTCCTCACAAGTACCATTCCCACCATCGGTCGTATCAAAAAAATAGGCAATTGTTTTTAAGGTATTGACTCGATTTTTCTCGGTCTCACAATAGCTATTCAGATCTTGGCGATCGCTCAGTACTAATAAAGGGACGGCAATCCCAATCTGATGACACATTGAATGCAAAGCTAGATCGGTAGGCTCAGTTTGAAATAGAGGTGTAAGTTCTGAAGGAATCTCACTGCCAAATTGCTTCTCTATCTGCTGTTTGAGTTTATTGGCATATTCTTGTAATGGCTCCGACAACTCTAAATTCATCTCAATCCTCAATACTGGGGCTTGATACTGATTCGTATAAGCTACATCAAATAGATTTTCTTCTTCGACTTCTGTGATTTCAGCTAACCTAGTTGGTTTGCTACAGGCAGTACAAATATCAGACTGCATTGGTTGATGGTAGCGTGAACAACGAGGATGGCTACAAGTAATTGTTCTCACTTTGCTGATCAAGTTATATCCCGTTACATGATTCGTAATTTCAGCCCAGCTAAGGGTCAAGCGTAATTTACTGTCTTTGAGATTTAAAGAAACTAATCTTGGCTCACGCAGATGCTCCAATGGCTTAATAGTCATGTCTTGTGTAGCCTGTGTGCGGAGTTTCGGCTCAGAATCAATGGGGATCAGGCTCGCTTGTTTGGATTCTAAATCTAGCGATCGCGATCGGTAATATTGCAAATTTCCATCGTTACTCTGCATAGCGTATATCGCATTAGGAAATACCTCACGATAAGCCTGTAGTAGCGATAGTTCTTCCAATTCTTGATTGGTATTACCGTCTACCAACATAACTGAATCTTGAGTTGCTCCCCTCAGATTAACTGAGTTATGCGGGTGATCATGGGTAAAGAGATCGCCTGATTTTTCATTAAGTTGTAATGCTTTTTGATTGAGAAGTTCATCAGCAATATTACCAGCGTTGTCGCCAAAGCGTTGTTTGACTTCACTGGCAGGAATCATGCTTTCACTTGCCGCACAACGGAGATGCTTACTGAGAATTGAGTGATAGTTGGGATTGCAAAGAGCGCGTTCAACTTCTCCATCGAGAAGCATCTGGGGATTGCTTCCGTAGTAATAATCAAGCGGATCTCCCAAGGATGGTAAAAACACAACTAGCCCATGCTGATGCCTTCCTGCTCTGCCAATCCGTTGATAAAAACTCATCAATGATCCTGGGTAACCTTTGATTAAACAACAATCTAATTCGGGTAGGTCAATCCCTGCTTCTAACGCAGACGTGGCAAATATTACCCGTACTTTATTTTGTTTGACTGCTTCGATAATCTGGTTGCGGCGATCGCTGCGTAGTGAACCATAAAAAAGAGCCAGCGATGCTTTTAGATGTCCTCGCTTCTGTCGTTCTAATTCTGCATTCATCAGCGCTAGCAATGACTTTGCCCCTGCGCGAGTATTACAAAAAACAATGCCACTTAGTTCTCTTTCCAGCCATTCTAAAATCAACCGACTGGCTTCTGTGTTAGTTCGAGCCGTAGGATTTAAACACAGAATTGTTCGCCCTGCCGCCCTTGCACCACTATGATTGATATATACAAGCCGATCCCTTCTTTCCGTGATTCGCTCTGCTAATTCAATGGGGTTACCAATCGTCGCTGTGGCTAGAACATACTGAATGCGATCGCTATTACCTTCAAGTCGATCAACTGCTAATCGCAATCGGCGCATCAGATTAGCAAAATGTCCGCCAAAACTGCCACGATATGTATGGGCTTCATCAATCACGACATAACGTAATCTGGTTAAGAAATCTCGCCATGTCTGCCATTCGTGACGGTAGCGAATGCGATTAAGTTGATGGTGGAGTAAATCGGGACTAATACATAAGATCTGTGGTGCTTGAGGCGTAAACAGCTTTAGCCGTTCTGCCTTTGGCATATCTCCTGTCATCATACCCGTATGTAATCCCATAGGCTTAGCGATCGCTTCAAGTTTTGACAGTTGATCGATTGCTAGCGCCTTTAAAGGAAAAATTAGTAGTGCTGACGCTTGCGGCTCTTGAATGCAAGTTTCTAGGATTGCTGGTAAAAATGACAGGGTTTTCCCACTTGCTGTTGGTGTTGCGAGTAACACATCTTTACCGTTTCTCATCGCTTCTAGTGACTGTATTTGATGTGACCACAGGTGAGTATATCCTTGTTCCCTCAATGCTTCTTGCAAAATACTAGGCAGATCCACAGGTAATCTATGAGCCTCTCCTTCTGTACTTTCCGTTACGCGAATTGCCGCAAGAGATGCTTGAAAGTTGAGTGCAATCTCTCTAAATTCTGGATGCGGAATCGTGGCGATGTCTTCTTCACTTACATCATAGACTTCCTGTTCACGGGTAATTTCTGCTGTTATTTCCTGACTGTTAGCTGGTAATATTTCTTGACGATTGATTGCTTCTTGCCAGTTTGTGATGATTACGGGTACTGAATAGTTGGGGAATTTGGCTATTAGGCGATCGCCTAAAATAGCTGTTATTTTCCCAATGCCTTGAGCGTGACTAGGAGCATATATAGCCTGACCTTCGACTAACCACGCAGGCTTCTGTCCCGATGGTTTCATTACTGAACG
>JADBWH010000041.1 GCA_020404105.1 Pseudanabaena sp. M53BS1SP1A06MG
GTGGGGAATAATTTGGGTATTAGCGGTTTGGCTGTAGATTCAGGCGCTAGAAGTGTCTTGGCTTCTCTCTGGGCGATCTCCGATGCAGGTACAGCGCCATTAATGATTAATTTCTATAAACTATTTCCTGAGGCTAAAACCAAAGCTTTAGCTCTGCAACAGGCGCAGCGATCGCTGATAGATGGTAGCTTAAGAATTGAAAACAACAAAATTATTGGTATTCAGGGGATTCCTCCCATTTCTCTCAATAACAACGTTGGTAAATTAGATTTGCGCCATCCCTTTTTCTGGGCTCCCTTTTTGCTTATTGGCAGTTGGCTCTAAGACAGTTAAGCAACTTGATAGTTAAAATTTAAGGTAGCCCATTGCTGTACATCTAACATCCATACATCGCTAGTATTCGCAAGATTGCCCAACTCAGATGGCTTGCTTGCATGATCGAGATCTTCTAGTAGTGCTTGAGCAACTTGTAATGGGTTGGAAACAGCCATCAGTCCATTGAGCGATGAAGATTGACGTTGAGATGCTTCTAGCGTCTTTGCTACTTGTAAAAGTGGCGATCGGCTGATTACCACTTGGACATCGACCATCCCCTGTGGTGCGGAAACAGCCCAATTCATGGGAGCTTTAGGATAGGGAATGGTAAGGGTTTCCGTAGGTGAAATTACTCCATCATTAGCATAGGGAGTGGCGATAAAATTTGGGGTAAGTAATTTGCTACGGGGATCAAGGCAAAAAATTCGCACATAGAGAGGTTGATCACTAAAATTTTCAATTTGGCATTCTAGGCGATCGCCAATATTAATAGCCTTAGTCCGCACGGTGTTATTAACATCATTATTCAAAGGAACAAGATTGGCTCTTGCAGATGTTCTGCTTGCAAGCGTAACGGAACGTTCATCAGCACCAAGCATCGCTTTGAGTGTCACTCTCACATCAAGATGAGAAGTGGCTTGATTTTCGGTAGCCCGAATCAGTTTCGCGGCAAGCAGACTTTCCAGAAATGGTTGCAGTCGCTTAATAGCAACGCCGACGGATTCTCCCACGGAGCCGAAGGAACCAAGGATTGGAGTATGTCCGACCGTAAATAAGCCATAGCTTGCCGACTGCACACCAAAAAGACAGTCAGCACATTGCTCATTAGCATTGACCCCAAACATATTCGGTAAAGTTGAGAAGGCACTAGTAGCATCAACACGTTCGATTTTGCTTAAACCTGCATCAAGGGCGATCGCTAATTTGATATTGTGCGAAATGGCTCGCTTGACTTCTTGGAGTGTTTGTCCTGTTTCCAGTTTTGGATTGAGACCGTAATCATTTAAGACTTCAACTTTGGCATTAAATCCATTGCGGGATTTAACTTGCACGATTGTCTGCGGACTTGTGGCAATCTGCTTTGGAGGTATCGCGGAATCGTCTGAGGCATTCGCAACGGTAGGTAAATCAGCTTTGATAGGTAGTACCTGTAAGGTAGACCCTGCGATGTAATTGCTTAAAACGTTGATGGGTAAACCTGCTAGGCTAACTTCCGCATTACGGCGATCGCTGGCATTAGTAATTACTCCATCGGAACCAAAATTAGGGCTTGCCAACAATTCGGCAAAGGTATTTGTAGCGATCGTTTTTTTCTTGACAGGATCGGCTTCTACCATCGCCGCCACTTGTTTATGAATGGAAAGATTTTCATTGTGCAGCACTTGACGATCAAGGGTAGTTGCTAAATTACTCATAACCACATGAATGGTCGTAGCAGGGGTAATTTGCCAAAGTTGCTGTACTAAGGCATAGGTAAATGCTCCACTACTAAAACCTGACCACTGAGCATCGGCACAGAGCATGTCCCCCGATGCGGCTCTTAAAACTGTGCCGATCACTTGCTTTTCTATTTGTTGGATGTTCTGTGGGGCTTGCCAATCACTGCGCCCAATTCGCGATCGTAAACGAAAATTGCCAATTGCCGAGAAATTTGGATAGTAAAACCCTGCATCAATTACACATAAGAGACGATCTGTAGTGATTTCTTTTAACCAACTTTGCCATTCCCGTAATGTGATATCTTGCAAATTCTCCAACTTTTGCGGTAAGCCACTATCCACAGGAACCAGAGTGTTGTAGTTGCCTAAGCGCGAACCATGTCCACTAAAATGCACCATCACCAAGTCATCGGGCAAGGTCTGGGCTACTAAATGTTCATTAATAGCATTATTGATGTTTGTCCTTGTGGCTTCGCGATCGGTAAGAGTGACAATATCCTGCGGAGAAAATCCAAAGCGATAAATTAATAATTCCCTTTGCAACTCCACATCATTGACGCAACCATGTAAAGGCAGCCACCCACTGGGATTATTTTGTGAAAAGTTTTGAGAGCTATTTGGGGAATCGTCCTTAGCATCGTATTGATTAATACCAATCAATAACGCCCTCTTGCGTAGAGTCGTTCCCGTAGCTTGACGAACAAACTGATCAGCGGCAAGTGCCACGCGATCGCGAGTGATAAATTGCCATCCAATCAGGCTAGCCAAACCCGCCTGCAAGAATTGTCGCCTTGCAATCCCCATATGTATGCCGTGAATTCCTTTGCTGTGTGAAGATCGCTCCTTTAATTAAAGCCGATTCAAGGTAACTCTTTGCAGCTATTTTGGAAGAATTTTTACTGGATTTCTCAATAAGTATAATTACTCACAAGCTTGGTAAGACTTCCCCTATTAATATTCAAGGTAATAAAATCTCAAATACTATAGCGGTTTTCATTTTGCCAACGGCAAAATGAAAACTCAAAACTCTTAATGGGAATGATTTTTTGTTTTCAAATGAGTATGCATTCATTTGAAAACCGCTATACTAGGACTTACGCATTGGGTAAGTCCTAGTATAGTTGAAAGTTATCGCCAAGCGTCAACCTGTAACTAACTAACGCCTTGACACCTTGAGTCAAATCCTTCCTCAATCTCTATACCTACATATTCCCTTTTGTAAGCGACGTTGTTTTTATTGTGATTTCGCAATTACGACAGGTGGCGAAAATCTCAAACAGCAATATGTGGATGTTCTCTGCCAAGAAATTGTGCTGACCGTTGCGGAGGTTCCTCCCAATCAGCCATTAAAAACGATTTTCTTGGGTGGGGGAACGCCATCTTTGCTATCGGTAAAGCAGCTTGAGCAGATTCTCACAACTATAACCAAATATTTTGCGATCGCCTCTCATGCTGAAATCTCCCTTGAAGCCAATCCAGGCACTGTGAGTTTGGAGACTTTGCGGGGTTATCGCAGTTTGGGAGTCAATCGCATTAGTTTGGGTTCACAGGCTTTTCAGCAGGAATTATTAGATGTCTGTGGGCGTGGTCATAGTGTTGCTGAAATTTATGAATCAGTTGATATGATTCAGAAAGCAGGATTTACGAACTTCAGTTTAGACTTAATCTCAGGGCTACCCCATCAAACAATCACAGATTGGCAGAACTCCCTCGCCAAGGCGATCGCTTTGCAACCTACACATCTATCTGTTTATGACTTAACCATTGAAGAAGGAACTGCTTTTGGGAAGCGCTATCAAGCAGGTGAACAACCATTGCCGACAGAAGATCATACGGTTGCGATGTATATTGCTGCCCATGAGTTACTACCTGCCGCAGGCTATGAGCACTATGAAATCTCGAATTATGCCCAATCAGGATTTCAAGCACAACATAATTTGACCTATTGGCATAACCAACCCTTTTATGGGCTGGGTATGGGTGCAACGAGTTATATCAATCGCCAAAGGATCGATCGCCCACGCAAGATGCGAGAATATCTCGATGCGATCGCTAAATGGCAAGCATCAGACCTCGGCTTTACGGCTCCAGTAATTGATGATCGTGAGGAGTTAATCGATACGCTGATGCAGGGATTACGCTTGATGGAAGGTTTAAGTTTCAAGACATTGCAATTGAATTATGGAATCGAACTTTGCGATCGCGCTTTGCAACTTCTCCATCCCTATCAAGCCAAAAACTGGGTCAAGTTGGTTGAGCAATCAGATGATCTTCGCATTATATTAATTCCTCCCGATGGTTGGCTATTTTCTAACATCATCATTGCCGACCTATACGAAAATCTGTAACTGATGTTAAGTGGAACAAATATCACCCTCACCCCCAGCCCACTCTCCCTATAAATGGAGAGCAGGGTGGATTCATTTTCGGAAAGGTAAGCAGGAAGGGATGAGCAGAAAAATTAGAGATCTATCGCCAGCCATTGTTCTGTGTAACAACAGTTAATAACCAGAAAATATTTGGTTACCCACTCGAATCATCGTTGCACCTGCTTTAACAGCGATCGCATAGTCCGCCGACATCCCCATTGAGAGTTCTTGAATATTTGACCAACCAAGCGATCGCAACTTTGCGGCTAATTCTCCCACGCGACTGAAGACATCATAGGCTTGAGACTCATTTAAACCTAAAGGCAAAATCGACATCAGTCCCACAATATTAAGGTTTTGCAACTTCTCTAATTGGTGTAAATCTGCTAATAGTTCCGATTCTGTCCAACCTGATTTATGAGGATCTTCTGCGAGCTTGACTTGCAAGAGTAATTTTGGCGATTTGCCGAGTTCCTGAATTAAGCGATCGCATTGTTCCGCAAGACGAAGACGATCAAGCGATTGAATCCAATCAAATTGGGCGATCGCTTGCCTTGTCTTATTACTTTGCAATGATCCAATCATGTGCCAAGTAATATCCGTTAAATCGGCTAGTTCCATTTGTTTGATTTTGGCATCCTGCACTCTCGATTCACCAAAGTCACGGATGCCCGCTTTATAAGCAGCACGAATCGCTTCTGTCGTCGTGTATTTACTCACAGCAACCAGTTTGACGTTAGTGGAAATATTACTGCGAATTTGATTAAGGCGCTCAGCGATCGTTTGACTAATTGAAGCAGGATTAACTTCAGGCATGATTAGGATTGAGATTTATATAGCAAGAAGTACGTCAGCAATGACAATGTTACAGCCTATTGAGGCTCTAAGTATTACAGAAGATTTTTTGAAAACAGCGCAAAGTGCTGCTTTCAAAAAATCTTCTGGGCTTTAAGTCATCTCAAGAAATCTAAGTAGCTCAACTTAATTAAAACCCAAACCGAGAGTTTGTTCCGCCCGCTACGCGGGCGGAACAAACTTCTCGGTTTTTAGTTTACTTATGTCTAGCTACTTACAAATGATTTAGGACTGCTATAGATACAAAAACAAGGCAATACAGACAATAGAGTGGTAGAAGATGTTGAGATAGTGCAATTAACACCTATTGGACTTAAGCTTTCAGCCCGTAATTTATTACAGGGCTACTGCGTAAGTCCTATGCTTGTTAAGCAAGATCGGAAGTTACAGATTGTTCTCACATTCGATCAACTTCGATCAACATTTTCGATCAACATTTGCACAGGTAGGATTTCAAATTATTGCGTTATAGCTAGAAATATAGTTATAGCGGTTTTCAAATGAGTGTGTACTCATTTGAAAACAAAAAATCAGTCCCATTAAGAGTTTTGAGTTTTCATTTTGCCGTAGGCAAAATGAAAACCGCTATAGTAAGTTTGCTGTGCGGATTTTGCTAAACTACTATAACCTGAATATTTCTTAACACTTTTCCTATACTTTTCTCTAAAAATCCCAATGCGTATCTCTTTGAACTGGCTCCGTGAACTTGTTGACTGCGATCTCTCGCCCCAAGAGCTAGAAGGAAAACTCACGATGGCAGGCTTTGAAGTGGAGTCCATCGAAGACCGCAGAACATGGGCTGAGGGCGTGGTCGTTGGGCATATCCTTACTGCCGTTCGCCACCCTAATGCCGATAAATTACAGGTATGTAAAGTCGATATTGGTGCATCTGAACCATTGCAAATTGTCTGTGGTGCGGCAAATGCGAGACAGGGCTTGTTTGTACCTGTAGCCACGATTGGTACTTATTTGCCGAATATTGATTTAAAACTGCGTCCAACAAAATTACGAGGTGAGCGTTCTGAGGGGATGATCTGCTCACTCGCCGAGCTTGGTTTAGCCAAAGAATCAAGTGGTATTCACGAATTGCCCGATGGCTTAATTGTTGGTGCAGATGTTCGCCCCTTGCTTGGACTGGACGATGCAATTCTTGATGTGACTTCGACCGCAAATCGCGCTGACGCTCTGAGTGTAGTGGGAATCGCCCGTGAAGTATCGGCCCTGCTTGGTAAAGAGGTGTGTTTACCCCTAGCAACTCAAGATTTTCAGCCCAAGGTCGCCAACTGGGTAAAGGTGGAAGATCCTAAATCTTGCCCTGCCTATATCGGCACATTGATTAAAGATGTAAAGGTTGCGCCATCTCCAGAATGGCTGAAGCGTCGGGTGGAAGCCGCAGGAATGCGATCAATCAACAATATTGTCGATATCACCAATTACATCCTGTTGGAATGGGGACAGCCTCTCCATGCCTTTGATGCGGATACTCTAGATAAGGACATTAAGATCGGGGTGCGTTTTGCCAAGGCTGGCGAAAAAATCAAAACCCTTGATGATATTGATCGCACTCTCACCAGTCAAAACTTCTTGATTACCTCTGGCGACAAGCCGATCGCGATCGCTGGGGTGATGGGTGGTGCAGAAACCGAAGTTTCCCATAAAACTACTAGTATCGTTTTAGAAGCGGCGCTCTTCTCGCAAGTCACTACAAGGCGATCAGCACGCGCTCAAGGCTTACGCACTGAAGCCTCATCACGCTATGAACGGGGTGTAAATCAGACCGCGATCGAGTCAGCTACTGCCAAAGCAATCCAAATGATTGTGGAACTGGCGGGTGGCAAGATCATTGAGCAAAGTATTGCGGATGCTCGTTCTCAGGAAGTGAGGGTGATTGATTTACGCTTGACGAAGGTTTGGCAAGTTCTTGGAGAAGTTGAACGTGAAGATGAAAATGTATTGCCTTTGCTCTCTGAATCAGAAGTTGAGCAAACTCTCAAGGTGCTATCCTTTGAACTAAAAAAGGAACCGACTGATGAAGGTAGCTATGCGACTTGGAAAGTAACCGTTCCTCCCTATCGCTATGCGGACATCGAGCGTGAAATTGATCTTGTAGAAGAGATTGCGCGAATCTATGGATATGACAAGTTTGTAGAAACTCTTCCTGCTAGAACTGAGTTTGGGTTCCTCTCCGCCGATCAAGAAGGTGGTCGGATGATTAGAGCTGCATTCCGTGCTGTGGGCTTAACTGAAGTAATGCATATGTCTCTTTGTAGCCCTACCGATACGCATCAAGTGAAAATCAATAACCCTGTAGCGATCGAGTATGGAGCATTGCGCGGCGATTTGCTCACCAACTTGATTGATGCTTGTGCCTTTAACATCAATCAAGGTAATGGTATTTTGAATGGCTTTGAGATTGGGCGTGTGTTTTGGCTTGATGAGGCGGGTAGCGATGAAACCGATCACATTGCAGGTATTTTCGGTGGCGATCCGACTGTGGGTGCATGGCAACATGATTCCAAGCCTCTGAATTTCTATGAAGCCAAAGGGTTGTTAGATTCCATATTCCATAATCTCTCGGTCATGGTTGAATATCAGCCTGATCAAAAGGATGATCGTTTACATCCTGGACGTACCGCTTCTCTCTGGATTTCGGGTGAGCGTCTTGGTACATTTGGTCAACTACATCCTCAACTACGCGCTGAGAAGGAACTACCCGATGAGATTTATGTGTTTGAGCTAGATTTCTATACCTTGCTCGATGCAATGATGAAGAAGTCAATTTCCACCTTCCAGCCCTTCTCGACTTACCCCAGTAGCGATCGCGATATTGCCTTTTTTGCTCCCTTGAAGTTCACGGTTGCTGACATTCAGCGATCGATTACCCATGTGGGCGGCGAGTTGCTTGATTCCGTCACACTTTTCGATCAATACATCGGCAAAGGTGTTCCCGAAGGTTCACGCAGCCTTGCCTTTAGGCTAGTTTATCGAGCTAGCGATCGCACTCTCACTGATGCCGACATTAACCCCGTTCATCAGAAAGTTCGCGATTTACTCGAAGAAAAGTTCCAAGCAACTTTGAGAAGTTAGTTATGGATTATAGCGGTTTTCATTTTGCCGTAGGCAAAATGAAAACTCAAAACTCTTAATGGGACTGATTTTTTGTTTTCAAATGAGTACACACTAATTTGAAAATCGCTATAGCTAGACATAAGTAAACTAAAAACCGAGAGATTTGCTCCGCCCGCTACGCGGGCGGAGCAAGTCTTAAAAATAGGACTTACGCAAACCGAACGAATTTATTAGACTTGAGGTAGATGTGGTGCAGGCTTCAGCCGCGCCACATCTACCCAATACGTAAGTACTAATTTTAACAATCTAAAGTGTTTTCCAATTCCCAAGGACTAATGCGAGTACTGTAATCGTTCCATTCGCGTTGCTTTAACTTGATATAGGATTGTACAAACTCTGCACCTAACACATCGGGCAAAATCGTATTTGCTTGCAAACATCGCAACGCATCCAAAAGATTAGCTGGCAACTGTTTCACTGTGCCAAAGGGAAGCGGATCGGTGTAGGAATTATTGTCATAGCGTTGACCCGCTTGGCGTTGCTGTCTGATGCCATCAAGCCCACTGGCGATAATTGCCGCAGGGAGAAGATAGGGATTAGCGGCTCCATCAGCGAGACGGAACTCAAAGCGACCTGATTCGGGAATGCGGATCATGTGGGTGCGGTTGTTACCTGTGTAGCTGATCGTATTGGGCGACCATGTTGCGCCAGAATTAGTAACGGGCGCATTAATCCGCTTGTAGGAGTTGACGGTGGGGTTAGTCAAAGCACAAACTGCTTCTGCGGAATGCAATACGCCACCGATAAATTGATAGGCTAAGCTCGATAAACCGAGTCCTCCTTTTGCGTCATCAAAGAGATTTGTATTACCCTCTAAATCCCAAATGGAGAGATGGGTATGACAGCCATTTCCCGTTAGGTGAGGGAATGGTTTGGGCATAAAGGTAGCGCGGAAGCCGTGCTTTTCAGCGATCGCTTTGACCATATATTTAAAAAAAACATGGCGATCGGCTGTGACTAAGGCATCGGCATAAGTCCAGTTCATCTCGAATTGACCGTTAGCATCTTCATGATCGTTCTGATAGGCTCCCCAACCCATCGCTAACATGGCATCACAGATTTCCGCAATGATATCGAAGCGGCGCATCAGGGCTTGTTGGTCGTAGCAGGGCTTGCTAGCGCGATCGCTTAAATCAGAAATATCTGTACCATCAGCAGAAAGTAGAAAATACTCGCATTCCACACCCGTTTTAACGCGATAACCGAGGGCTTCGGCTTGGCTGAGAGCTTGCTTGAGAACATAGCGTGGTGCTTGTTTGACAGGTTCACCATTCATGTAGAGGTCGGCGGGCATCCAGCCAATTTCGGGTTGCCAAGGTAAAGGGAAAAGACTATGGCGATCGGGGATAGCGAAGAGATCAGGATCGGCGGGTGTCATGTCGAGCCATGTGGCGAATCCTGCAAATCCTGCACCATTGGCTTCCATCGAGTCGATCGCTGCGGTTGGCACTAATTTAGAGCGTTGCACGCCAAAGAGGTCAGTGAAGGAAATGAGAAAGTAGCGAATCCCTTTTTCTTGAGCAATTTCCGATAGAGCCTTAGTCATAATCCCGTAATCACAATGTTTATCTCTCAGCAAACGGGATTATCGCGCAAATTAAAATGCTGTCTCGTATCAATATTGTCAATATTTACCAAATCTTTATTTACCAAGTCTTTGCCACAAAACTCTGATCATTGACGATCGCCACCGTATCCCCCGAAGGCTTAATCAGAAATAGCCCTTCCTGTGTGGCATATTCATCGGCTCTCTCATCAACTTTAATCCCAGCGATTAATCATTTCAATTACATTGTCTATTTCATTCAATCCCAGAGAGTTTTTATTTTAGATGAAGCTCTTAACATCTCATCTCTTGTAATCAACGTTGTCTGATAATAACTAGCCGTCGCCGCAATCACGCGATCGTGAATATCCCATTCTTTTGGTAATGTAAGCATCGCTTGAAAAACAGGAAAATCGAAAGCCACCACCGTAAAACCATCTCCCTGATTAATTTGTTGCAAAATCTCCTCAACTGTCACCTTTACCTTACCTTTCTCCGCAATATGTGTAAGTTCAGCCAAAACAAGTGTCGGAATTAAAATTTGAATATCGCCTTCTTGAGCCTGATTAAGAAGTTCTTCAGCTAAGGGGGATAAGCGTTTATCTTCAGCAATAAACCAAGCTAACGCATGAGTATCCACCAAATAAGTATCCATCTGATTTGCTACTCTTTCCAATTATTTGCATCTTTAAATATAGCCATTCGTGCATCGGCAAAATCATCATCACGGATCTCAAAGTCTTTCCATAGACCTTTGATAGAAGTTTTCTTACGAGAATTGTGTAACAGTTGGGAATTAACAATCTTTTTTAAGCTTTCAAGCTCTTCTTGAAGAGACTGAATACGAAGCAAAACATATTGACTCATAATAAGTTACCTCTTTAATAATCTAATTCTACAACCGTTCACCAAGTCTTTGCTACAAAATCCTGACCATTAGCGATCGCCACCGTATTCCCCGAAGGCTTAATTAGAAATAGCCCTTCCTGTGTGGCATATTCATCGGCTCTCTCATCCACCTTAATCCCCGCGATCGCCCCATAGAGCTTATAACTTTGATACTTTGGCAGAGCCTGTTTAAAACGGTCTAAAGTAATTAAAAATCGCTTCACATCGCGAACTTCTAAATGAGACTTGACCTCAATCGCTACCACTTCATTAGTATTTTCGGCGAGAACATCAATTTCAATAGAACCATTTTCATCCTGAGCTTCTACTCGCAAGGCTGTAAAATGCACTTCGATCCCCTTCTTGTGAAACATCCGCACTGCCGCAGGTCTGACTAAATTTTCGACAAACTCACCCCAACGACTCGTAATCCCACCGACTTGCTTATTTGTCTGCGCGACAATTTTTTTGAGTTCAGCCATTTCTTGCTCAGAGGTCTTTCTATATTCTTGCAAAGACTGCTCAAACTCTCGTTGTTGTTCTTTGCGCTGGCGTTCGCTTTCACGAAATAGCTCGAAAATATCATCTATGGTTACAGGGTGTTGAGACATAGGTTTTTGGCGATGTTTTTAGCGATCGCATTAGGTGTTAGTAATGATTATAAACTCTTCCAAAAGTCAAAAGATGAGTAGCGCCGCTACTCATCTTTTCTAATAGCGTAAACTGTAAATAGCGATCGCTGGATGAGTAAAGCTAGGAGATATGCAGATGACCACCCTATTACGAATCTCACAGATTGAAACCTTAGCAGGACAGAGTACAATCCTCCACGATATCGACTGGCAAAAATTTGAATCTATCCTCCAAGACCTTGGCGACAAGCGCAGATCAAGAATTGCTTATTTAAACGGTGTATTAGAAATTGTCATGCCCTTACCTGAACATGAAAAAATCAAAGTTTTGATCAGCTACTTTATCCAAGTCCTAATGGACGAAATGGGAATTGATTTTGAAGGGTTTGGCTCCATTACTTTCAAGCGCGTTGACAAACTCGCAGGACTAGAACCCGATGACTGCTTCTACATTCAAAATAATGTCGCTATGCGTGGTATACGCAAACTAGACATGACCATCGATCCGCCACCTGATCTAGCGATCGAGGTGGATGTAACTTCCAAAACTAAGTTTGATGTTTACCGCGTCCTCGGTGTACCTGAACTCTGGCTATACGATCAGACAATGAAAATTTATATTTTGCGTGATGGCGAGTATGTCGAATCGGAATTAAGCCCTATTTTTGGAGATATTCCTATCCGTGATGTCATACCACAGTTTTTAGAGATGAGTCTTAGCCAAGGACGCAGCAAAGCGATGAAGTCTTTTCGATTATGGATGCAAGAAAACTTATCATAACTGAATACCTGTAAAATCATGTCCCAAGTGACAGGTCATCTAAATCAGGCATTAGAGCTATTGCAAGCTACTTCTCAAAAATATCGATAAAATTTACTAAAATATCAAGAGAATCAAAAAATTAGCTATGACTGAATCTCAGGCAAATATCTTGGACAAAGCAAAGCTCGGGGAGCTACAGGCGAGTTAAATAGCAATCTTCAGCCCAAAGGCATTACGGCAAAGTCTTCGGTGAAGAATAACTGCTTCTGGATCATGCTAGAAGGAGGGCGTTGCACATATTCATAATAATCAAGGAAAAATGGGGAAAGATTTTTGATTTTTACGCTTGAGGTAGAAAAGTAATAGCTGAATCGAAATCTGCAACATTTCCTTAGACTTTGAGTAGCATAGAGTCCTGCGATGTAATCTCGCCAAGTAATGTCTCAATCTGGTGTTCTCCCCCTCCACCCTAGTCATATAGGCTTTACTAACAATGTGGTCTTCAGGGTTAATAAACTTGGGGTAAACACAGTAGCCATCACTATAGCGGTTTTCATTTTGCCGTAGGCAAAATGAAAACTCAAAACTCTTAATGGGACTGATTTTTTGTTTTCAAATGAGTACACACTCATTTGAAAACCGCTATAACCCCAGTGGGGTATCAGTTAATCACCAAGATCGAATATTATGTTAACAAAAAAGCAGGAAAACCAAGGTGTTGGAGTGAGAAAGGGAAAAATGAATATTTTTGAGAATTATTAGCCCAAACGGATCCCAGAAGCACTTTACGCTTTACAAATGGCTCTCATAAAAAGGGAGGTGCATTGCACCTCCCTTTTTTGATATGAATTTTGATGGAACTCTTAAATTTGCTTGAGTTCATTGGCGAGCTTGCCAACCATATCCTTAGCACCACCAAATAACATCATCGTTTTTTGGTGATAGAACAGATCATTCTCTACACCAGCAAAACCTGCATTCATCCCGCGTTTAATCACGATCGCATTTTTTGCCTTATCCACTTCTAGAATCGGCATTCCGTAAATAGGACTAGCTTGATTAGTCCGTGCCGCAGGATTAACCACATCATTTGCACCGATGATTAAGACGACATCAGTGTTCTCAAACTGTGTATTGATATCATCCATATCATAGAGTTGCGAATAGGGAACATTTGCTTCAGCAAGTAGCACATTCATATGTCCAGGCATCCGTCCTGCCACAGGATGAATCGCAAACTTCACCTCTACACCTTTACGCTCCAGCATATCGGACAATTCTCGGACAGCGTGCTGCGCTTGAGCAACTGCCATGCCATAACCAGGGACAATGACGACCGATCGCGCATAGCCCAACATCATCGCGCATTCTTCGGGATCGATGGTTTTCACGCTCTTGTTGGCATTGTCATCTACATCGCCACTAGCTGCAACGGGAGAACCAAAGCCACTAAATAGTACATTCGTGAGGGTGCGATTCATGGCTTTGCACATGATCTGGGTGAGGATTAAACCTGATGCGCCAACTAATGCACCCGAAATAATCAACACATTGTTCATCACCACGAAACCTGCGGCACTGGCAGCAACCCCTGATAGAGAGTTGAGCAGTGAGATCACCACAGGCATATCACCACCACCGATGGGGATCACAAATAATACACCGACGAGGAGGGAAACTACATTAATGCCAATGAAGCCAGCAAAATCAGTAGGATCGATAATTAAGAGAATGGAACCAAAGGCGAAGGCAGCTAATAGAAGAATGTTGATAGTTTGTTGATAGGCAAAGCGAATCGGTGCACCCTTAATGATCCCTTGCAACTTAGCGAAGGCAACCATACTGCCTGTGAAAGTAATATTGCCGATGAGAATGCTGATGATAATTGACAGGTTATCAGCTAGAGCAAGGGTTTGACCATGACTGATGACTTGCCAGTATGCACCCACAGCAACTAAAGAAGAAGCTAAACCACCTAATCCATTCAGTAACCCGACCATCTGTGGCATATCGGTCATGGCAACTTTGTAGGCAATCAGCGCACCAATAGTAGAACCGATCGCGATCGCAATCAAAATTAAGCCATAGCTCAAAACTTGCTTATCGAGTAAGGTCGCCACAACGGCAAGTAACATCGCGATCGCACCTAGCAAATTGCCCTGACGCGCAGTGGCTGGTGATCCCATCTGTTTAAGACCGACGATAAAGAGTGAAGCTGCCACGAGGTAGGTTAACTGAATTCCCGTTGGAATGTAGTCCGAGATATTCTCTAACATATCGATTTATACCTCTTTCTTCTTGAACATTTGCAACATGCGATCGGTGACGAGAAAGCCGCCGACAACGTTGATGGTGGCGCAGATTACCGAGATTAATCCTAAAACTACAGAGAGATTGGGATTTACATCACTACCTGCGACGATGAGAGCGCCAATGACCGAGATGCCTGAAATGGCATTGGAACCTGACATCAATGGTGTATGCAATGTTGGGGGAACCTTGTTGATTACTTCAAATCCTGCGAAGGAAGCAAGTACAAAGACAAATAGAGCGCTAATTAATGATTCATTCATAGTGTTTTGATTCCCCTAGAAAAAGGGAATAGGGTGAGGACTAGGCTGTAACTGCTAATGTTGATAAAGCATCTTTGACTCGCTGATTGAGAATTTCGCCAGCATGGGTAATGCAAGTACAACTGATAATGTCATCGGCAAAATCCAGATGCAGTTCGCTTTTCTTGATTAAATGATTGAGCAGATTTAGTAAATTCTTGGCGTATTTCTGAGAAGCATGGATGGGCATCGTGGCAGGTAAATTAATTGGCGAGATGATGGTGACACCGTGGGAAATCACATCCTTACCTGCAACCGTTCCTTCGCAATTACCACCCTGCTCACCTGCAAGATCGACAATAATTGAACCCCGACGCATTTGTGAGATCATCGCTTCCGTAACCATCACAGGAGCCTTGCGTCCAGGGACTTGAGCTGTGGTAATCACAATATCGGCTTCCTTGATGTGTTTAGCTAAAACTAACTGAGCATGATGTTTTGCTGCCTCAGAAATCTCCTTGGCATAGCCACCTGCGGCTGTAGTATCTTCTTGCAAAATCACATCGATAAATTTTGCACCGAGACTTTGTACTTCCTCTCGTACCGCAGGACGAATATCATAAGCTTCGACTTGAGCACCGAGACGACGGGCTGTAGCGATCGCCTGAAGCCCTGCTACACCTGCACCCAATACCACGACTTTGGCAGGTGGGATCGTGCCAGCGGCGGTAGTCAGCATTGGTAAGTATTTCGGTAAGGCGGCAGCAGCGAGGAGTACTGCCTTATAGCCTGCGATCGAGGCTTGCGAAGAGAGTGCATCCATACTTTGGGCGCGACTGCTACGGGGGATCATCTCCATACTCATGGCGGTGACTCCTTGATGGGCAAGGCGGCGAATCAGTTCAGGTCTTCCTAATGGATTGAGAAATCCGATGGTGATTTGTCCTTGTTTGAACATGCTCACTTCTTCTTCGCGAGGTGCTCCAACTTTCAGCAGAATATCTGATTCGTTAATGAGCGTATTTTTATCGGTAATAATTTTGGCTCCTGCCTCTATATAGGCAGAATCTGAGAAAAAGGATAATTCACCAGCATGACTCTCAACTAAAATTTCTAAACCATTTTTGGTCAAGCGACTAACCACTTCAGGAATTAGCGCGACTCTACGTTCACCAAATTCTATTTCTTTGATAACGCCTATCTTCATTCATGCACCTTAATTCATGTATATTCATTTTCTGCACTCAACAGAATGTCCCATCCTTAAAGACGGATTACTCTCAAATCTGTTGAAAGTGGTCATAATATAAACACTTATTTAAGGATGCTCTGTGTTGGTCTAGTCGATTCTTTAGAGAATCTTTACTGTCTTAATGAAAATAAAGAGAAAATACTTAACTTTTATAAATAAGCGTATCAATATATGACGGGATCAACTACGCAAATTTTCACACATTAGTATCAGTTCGGGTTAAGCTGGCACATTTTAAAAGCCCAAAAGTAAAAGCCTTGCTAAGCAAGGCTTTTACTTTTGGGCTTTGAGAGAGGGTTTGCGTAGCAAACCCTCTCTCAAAGCCCGTTTCAAATTATCCCGAACTCGTGTTAGTTATCTTGTTCTTGGACTTTTTTTGCGATCGCCTTAGCAATATCTCGTAAAGCTTTAGCCGAAGCAGACATAGGATGACCTAAGACAATTGGCACACCGCGATCGCCCCCTTCACGCAAACTAATTTCTAGGGGCACACAACCGAGTAACTCTACACCAAGCTCATCTGAAGCCTTTTTACCACCGCCAGAACCAAAAATATCGTATTGCTTATCAGGTTGATCGGGTGGAATGAAATAGCTCATATTTTCGACAATACCTAAAACAGGAATGCCCATATTTTCAAACATCTTCAGCCCTTTACGCGAATCCAAGAGCGAGACTGCTTGCGGTGTGGTCACGATCACCGCTCCTGCCAATGGTACGGACTGGGTAAGGGTTAATTGCGCGTCACCAGTACCAGGGGGCATATCCACAATTAAATAATCTAGTTCGCCCCAATTTGCCTGATAGAGAAACTGGCGAATCACACCATTAAGCATTGGTCCCCGCCAAACTACAGGTTGATCCTTAGCAATCAAAAATGCCATCGAAATCGCTTTCACGCCATAGTTAAAGGCTGGCTCAACTACATCTGAGCCATTCTCCGCTTTAACAACCTTCACCTGTGCTGCTTCTACCCCAAGCATGAGTGGCACATTTGGTCCGTAAATATCCGCATCCAGTAGTCCCACCTTCGCGCCCATATCCGCAAGTGCAACTGCTATGTTTACGGCTACCGAGGTTTTGCCGACACCACCTTTGCCACTAGAGATCGCAAAAATATGTTTTACGCCTTCAATACCTTGCAAAGCATTAGTTGGGGGTGTGGGCGTAGCAACAGCAGGACTATTGGCAATTACCTTCACCCAAACATCGGTAACTGTCGCAATCTCCTTAATGGCAGTTTTACATTTTTGGATTAATGAGTCACGCTTAGGACTATTGGGATCATTTAACAAAAGTGTAAAGCTGACTACTCCATTGGATTTAATGGCGATATCTTTCACCATATCTAGTTCGATAATACTTTTTTGGCGATCGGGGTCGATGATTGGTGTTAATACGTCCTTTATCGCTTGCAAATTGTGTAAATCAGCCATAGATTTAGAAAGTTAAAATAAATAAAAAAGTTGCTTAATACTGCCAAGATTTCATTAAAGCCCAAATTAGAGCCAAAGTTATCAATAAAGATTTATGCTTATGATGCAATATTCCTTTGAGTATTGATTCAGGATTCCGTACCACTCTATTACAGCGCTTTGCGCTTACTTAAAAACCAGAAATATTTTTAAAAGTGGCGCATTGTGGCACTTTTAAAAATATTTCTGTAGTACTCAAAGCCTCAATAGGCTGTATCACAATCAATATATAGGTCAGGAAATAAATCTATGAGTAGTGAAGTAAAAGTTATCCAACCTTCAGGAAGACTTGATGTTACAACTGCTGCTGAGTTTCGTCGCCAAGTTAACGATATTGCCTTATCTGCTAACTCTCCCAAGTATTTATTAGTTAATCTCCAAGATATCTCTTTTATGGATAGTTCAGGGCTAGGTGCTCTCGTGTCCGCCTTAAAATTAATTCGTAACAGCAATGGGGAAATGGTAATTTGTGCTGCTAATGATCAAGTAAAGATGCTATTTGAACTCACCAGTATGAACAAGATTTTTAAAATTTATCCAACAATTGATGAATTCAATGCGACCATTAGTTAGGATTGGCGGGATATAAGAAATATTAAAAAAAGCAGTGCTTAGCACTGCTTTTTTTAATAAAAAATAAAATTGAGACTAATTCTCAGCAATTGACTTGATTTTTTAAACTTCAGCCTTAGCTTCTACTGCTTCAGCAACAACTTCTTTAGGAACTTCAGGCTCTTCCATCGCATCAGGAACCTCATAATCGTCATCCACGGGTGGCAAAGGAATTTCCATTACCGCAGGAGGTGCATTAAGCTGTTCACGATACTTCGCAGCCATTTCTTCTGCTTTTGCATAAACTAGTTGAGGATCTTTAACCATGTCCCCAGGTTCAGCTTCGAGTTGCTTGGTTGACAGAGAAATTCTGCCACGCTCGGCATCGAGATCAATGATCATTACCTTCACTTCATCATTGACGTTGAAGACGTTGTGAGGAGTCTCAATATGCTCGTGGGAGATTTCGGAAATGTGGAGCAATCCGCTAACACCGCCGATATCGATAAATGCACCATAGGGCTTGATACCACGAACTACGCCAATGACAACTTCGCCAACTTCGAGCTTGTTCATCTTGCGCTCGACGAGGGCACGGCGATGGCTGAGGACGAGACGGTTGCGATCTTCATCCACTTCTAAAAACTTCAGTGGTAATTCTTCGCCAACCAATTCTTCCTTAGGTTTACGGGTGCTAATATGAGATCCAGGGATGAATCCGCGTAGTCCTTCGATTCTCACCAAAGCACCACCACGGTTGGTAGCGAAAATAAGCGATCGCACAGTTGCGTCTTCTGCTTGCAACTGACGTACACGTTCCCACGCTCTCATGTACTCGATGCGGCGAATCGAAAGAGTTAGTTGCCCTTCTTCGTTTTCGTCGGCGAGAATGAAAAACTCACGGGTTTCATTGTTCTGCAAAACTTCTTCAGGCTGGTCAACTCGGTTGATCGACATCTCCTGAATGGGGATGTACGCTGCTGTTTTTGCGCCAATGTCAATAAGTGCGCCCCTAGGCTCAATGCTGAATACCGTACCTGCAACAATGTCGCCGGGGCTAAAGTGATAATCGTACTTATCTAAGAGTTTGGCAAAATCTTCATGTGTAAAGCCGACATTGGTGGTAGCAGTTTTTGTCCGATTGACCATAACTAAATTTATCCTTGTTCCTGTTCTCCTTGAAATTTTTTGGTTTCCTCCCGGAAATGTAAGAGCAACGAGCATTACAGCCTGTTGCGGTTTACATCCTATGTCTATGTTTGTGTTTCTAGCAAGAGAGTTCTAGTTCAACTTATAGTCATAGGTTTTTAATTATAGCGTACTTAAGCTTGATCTCCAAAGTGTTAGAAAATATCTTTTTACATATCTTTTTACCTTTGTTCGACAACATCATTTGCGCCGCGCAAATGATGTTGTTAATCTCACTTTTTGGACAATGGTGAGTTAGCCCGTGAAGGAAGTAAAGCCCCGTAATGATAGCAACTCCAGCATGGAAAGTGGTTAATGATATAGCCCAAAATTTTCTTGCCTACGCAAGTGTAAACCTCATCTCCTTCGACTGTTATATCTGTTCTTGCCCCAGCAGGAGGACTCCATCGTGACTGGACTGCCAATTTTTGCTCCCATCTCATGATACTTTTGTGGGACTTTTCTATCACTCTTCCACTGGCTTTGATTCCTTTGCCCTCATTTCTCAGCTTCAGCGCAAAGGTTCTCAGTCTTGACATTGCGGTTCCTGTTCGCTCTTTGAACCTGCTTGCTGCATCCTTTGCCTACATAATTCTGGATTGCTTTACCATCTTGGGGTTTAATCTTTGCCATTATTGACTGTCTTTTGATTTTGGCAGTGTCGAAATTCCATGTCTTTTTCTTTGACTCTCCCTATTTATTTTATATCTCACGCCTTAATTGACCAGTGCCAATTAACTGGAGACTTGAAAGAAGTTGTAAAATCTAATTTAGACATTGTTACTAGATAGTATTAATCGAGGCTTGGCATAACATGTATGAACCAATTCATCCTAAATCGCCCCTTGAGACGATGCCCACAATGTACGATTTGCCAAGTGAGTTGGTAGGAGAATCTGGTTTGCCCGACGAATTTCATATAATCCAAGCGGATTTACTAACTGAAACCTGCAAACCAGTGGGTTACGCTTCAGAAGAAATATTATTGGCAACCGATCTCAATCTTTATTACGATCCTCGACATACTAGTTGGTACAAACGACCCGACTGGTACATGTTTCTAGGAGTACCCAGAGCTAATGAGCAGAACGAGCTAAGACTGAGCTATTTAATTTGGCAAGAGGGAGTACCGCCGTTTTTAGTTGTAGAGTTACTATCTCCTGGCACTGAAGACGAAGATTTAGGTCAAAGGCTAAGAGAGATAAATCAACCACCCCGAAAATGGGAGGTATATGAACGCATTTTGCGAGTGCCTTACTATGTTGTTTACGATCGCTACGAAAATAATCTCCGCGCCTTCGAGCTTTCGGTTAATGGCTATAAGCCAATTACCCTGACTGAGCAACGCTTTTGGATACCGAGCTTGGGATTAGGGCTAGGACTATGGCAAGGAGTATATCAGGAAACTAAAGGGCTATGGTTGCGATGGTATGACCAGAATAATTGGATTCCAACCTTAGCGGAGAGGGCTGAAGCTGAGAGCCAAAGAGCCGAAGCTGAAAGCCAAAGGGCTGATAAGCTAGCAGCTTATTTACGATCGCAAGGCATTGATCCAGATAATTTACCAACTTAGGTTCTCGGCTACCTATAGGCTTTAGCTATTTGACCCTTGCAACTTCACCATAAAAAATCCATCCATGTCGTGTTCGTGGGGTAAGACTTTTACCCAGCCGCGATCGCTGGCAAAATGTGCCGCAGGATTAACGTCACTTGGTGGCACAATTTGCCAATCGGGATGATTGATTAAAAACTTGGTAATAACTTCTTCGTTTTCGGCAGGATGGATCGTGCAGGTGCTGTAGACAATTACTCCTCTTGGTTTTAGCCATTGAGTTGCCTGTTCTAGAATTTCTAATTGAGTCTTCGCTAATTTATAGGGTTCATCAGGGGTTTGTCGCCAACGGGCATCGGCGTGACGGTGTAAAGTCCCAAGTCCAGAGCAAGGCACATCTAATAAGACGCGATCGCATTTTGAACCGATTACTTTTTCCGCATCAAACTCACGGGCATCGATCTCAATGGTTTTCACATTGGTGATCCCCAGACGTGCAGTATTTTGATCTACTTTCTTCAAACGATTAGCAAGGCGATCTAGGGCATAAACTTTGCCCGTATTTTTGAGGCGATCGCTAATATGCGCGGTTTTTCCTCCAGGAGCAGCACAAGCATCAATAATAATTTCATTGGGCTGTGGATCTAATAGATAAGTAACTAACTGAGCGCTAGCATCCTGAACTGACCACCAACCCTCTTTAAATTTAGGTAATTGACTGACATCACCCGCACCTTGCCCCAAACGAATACCATCAGGAAGGTGGGGAATCGGCTCAGCAGGAATTTTTGCTTCGGCAAACGCTGCTAAAACTTGATCCCTTGTGGCATGGAGTAGATTTACCCGCAAATCGAGATGGGGTGTTTGATTAAACCAATTACAAATACTTGCGATTGCCCCCTGACCAAATTCTTGTTGCCAAAACTCGATTAGCCACTCTGGGTAACTATAAAAGCTGGCGGGATCGCTAATCTTGGCTAGAATATCTTCCTTTTCCTTGGCTCGGAGTATGGATCGCATGATGCCATTGGTAAAGCCAGACAATCCCGTTAAATTGTTTTCTTTAGCTAGCTCCACAGTCGTGTGCACAATAGCTGATGGCTTAATGCGATCGAGAAAACAGAGCTGGTACACACCTATCTGTAGAATTATTAATAGATCTGGTGGTAATTTTGTGGTTGGTTTTTGTGAGAAGTTTTGCAAAACCGCTTGCAGGGTTTTTTGGCGGCGTGTACATCCATATACTAATTCAGTGATCAGACGGCGATCGCTTTCTGGGAGAATTATGTTATTCTGTCGCGCACTCGAAAGTATCAAGTCTAGCGCGACATCAGCGTAAGCATTTCGTCTTTGAATGAGACGCAGTGCTTCTAAAGCAATCTGTCGAGAGTTCTTATTCTTCATCGGCAATTTATAAAGTCAAGTTAAAGGGCAATTTCCAAAGCTATTTAATGCGGCTACCTAAATAATTGATGACAGAATTCAAGAATCAAAAAAAATGATTGCACAGTAGACAAATGCAGCCATTATTTGGTATCTAAGAGCGTAGATTGAGGTGGTTTTTAATCATCCGTTACAAAGACGCACATAAACCGTAAACGGCTTCATATTTTCGAGAAAGATTTGGTGATTATTGTGGGTGTGAGGAGAGGCAATGGTTGATACTGGTGTAAGAGTTAGGAGAGCAAAATTCCCGTCAGGGAGTAGCCTAGCAGTTGGTTTAGCAATTGGTTTAATAAGTTTAATTGTTGGTGTTGATCTTTTCCTGCATCCAAATATTAGTTCTAGCTTGTTATTACCCTTTACCTTTGGTGGTGTTGGTGTCGTCATTTTAGGCATTTTTGCTGTACCTGCTTTACGTCGCCTTAAGGCTGGTCAGGTTATCCGTGAAGATGGTCCTCAATCTCACCTTAAAAAACAAGGAACGCCGACGATGGGGGGGATATTTATTATACCCGTCGGCATCTTGTTAGGTTTAGTTTGGTCTGGCTTTAACGAAAAAGTAATTGCTTGCAGTTTACTCACCATTTCCTTTGCCTTTATCGGTTGGCTGGATGACTGGAAAATCCTGCGTCGTCACTCCAATAAAGGGCTGTCTCCGCGTGCCAAGTTATTATTGCAATCTGGATTTTCCGCTTGTTTTTGTGCTTGGTTAGGGCTTACCCAAAATTGGCAAGCGATCACCTCGATTAATTTGCCATTGCATTTTGTCATACCTCTGGGATTACTGTTCTTTCCCCTTGCGCTATTCGTCTTCCTAGGCAGCAGTAACGCCACTAACCTCACTGATGGTTTAGATGGTCTCGCAGGTGGTACTGGTGCGATCGCTTTGTTTGGGATGGGACTATTGCTATTCCCTAATAACAAAGAACTTGCCATATTCTGTATGTGCCTAAGTGGTAGCTATTTAGGGTTTCTCTGGCACAATCGCTATCCCGCTAAGGTATTTATGGGGGATACGGGTTCCCTTGCACTAGGAGGCGCGTTAGCATCTACTGCTATTCTCGGTAATTTGCTATGGGCTTTTCTAATAGTTGGAGCAATTTTTATCTGGGAATCAATATCGGTCATTGCACAGGTTTCCTACTACAAGGCAACCAAAGATGAAACGGGAATGGGTAAGAGGCTTTTTAGAATGGCTCCTTTTCACCATCACTTAGAACTAAGCGGATGGCATGAGTTACACGTAGTCAGAGCTTTTTATCTGACAGGCGGATTTCTCGTTGGAGTAGCTCTTTTGATTAGCAAACTTTAAATTCTTTGAATTTATGTTTCCTGAAGAGACGGTGCTATGCATCGTCTTTTTTTTAGATATTATTTATTGAATCGCTAGCTGGGATATTAAAATTACCTTAGGCTCTTGCGGATAAAAAATTTCCCCTATAGCCTCCAAACCTCGATCCTAACCATAGCTAAACAAGTGGATAAGAAAAAAGTACTGCTGCTGTCTGCAAATCCATAGAATACTTACCGCTTGAGCGTGGAGGCAGAATTTCGAGAAATCGAAGAATGTTGTCAGAAGACGAGTTTGCGCGATCGCTGACAGAAGTAGGGCTATTTGGGCAACATCTCACCACTCGTTTAGCCAAGGTGGAAAGAGACGCTCATCCTACGGAAGTTTTACAATCGCTAGTTAATTCACCACAACCAATCCGTTTTGATCTGGCGACTACGGCAAAATTAGATGGAATGGGTTTACAGCACTTTGCGCTCAAAACCAAACCAAGATATTTCCTGAAAGGTTTGCGAAGCAGACCTTTATAGAAGTTGTGATTCCTCAAGCATTGACTTACATGATGGCAAATCCCTATCCTGATCGCCCTATGTTTGGATTGGTCACAAATGGCAGTGAGTTTATCTTTCTAAAGCTTCAGCATCAAGACAGCCTGAAATATGCCGAATCAGATTTATTTTCGATCAAGCGTAGTAATGATTTGTAAGTAGCTAGACATAAGTAAACTAAAAACCGCGAGTTTTGTTCCGCCCGCGTAGCGGGCGGAACAAAACTCTGGTTTGGGTTTTAATTAAGTTGAGCTACTTATATGGTTGTCAGTATTTTGAAACATCTTGCACAATTATCAATTTAGCTTTTCATCATTAATCATGAGAACATTATGAGCAGTGCAACCATCGAACTGAAGTGCCATCACTTTAATGTGCAGCAATATCAACAAATATATGAAGCAGGGATCTTCTCAGAGAGCGATCGCCTTGAACTAATTTATGGAGAACTCGTAACTATGTCCCCAATTAATCGCCGCCATGCTGCTTGTGTAAATCGGTTAACTTATCTACGTCACATCAGTAATTAACGTCAGTTTGGGTTAAGCTGGCAAATTTTAAAAGCTCAAAAGTAAAAGCCTTGCTAAGCAAAGCTTTTACTTTTGAGCTTTGGGAGAGGGTTTGCTACGCAAACCCTCTCCCAAAGCTCGTTTCAAATTATCCCGAGCTCGTGCTAATTAGAGAACTACGCCTTTTGGTGCAGGAATTGAAGGCTGGAGATACATGGTCAAGAACTGAATCCCGTTGTTAACAAGGTGAGGAAGCTTTTGAATCTTCTTCAACCATTCTGGAGCATTGGTCTCATCAATCTTGGAGAGCTTAGCATTGTTCTCTTCGCACTTCTTGAGGCAAGCCCAGAATTTAGGATTATCCAAATCCATAATGACGGGGAAAGCCTTAGCTGCATCACGATTGGTTTCGCGAAGGACTTCATCGACATACTTTCTGGTATCCATGCCGATCGCTTCGTAGAACTCGTTGCGAACACAAATATCATTTAGATACATGGTTACAAATACCGATAACAAGAAGAACTTACTCCAGAGATTGGCTCGAATACCCTTGATATTATTCTTTTCGCTGCGGAGCAACAAACTACAGAAATCACCGTGGCGGCTTTCATCTTGACACCAATTTTCAAAGAAATTGAAGATGGGGTAGATGCGATATTCAGGATGAGCGAGGAAATGCTGGTGAATTTTGATATAGCGCCAGTAACCAATCTTTTCTGAGAGGTAGGTGGCGTAGAAAATAAACTTCGGTGCGAAGTAAACGTATTTCTTGGTTTTGGATAGGGTGGAAAGGTCAAGCTGTAGATCAAAGTCTGGCATTGCCTTATTTAAGAAGCCTGCATGACGGGCTTCATCACGGCTCATCAGACTAAAAATCTCTGCCATGAGAGGATTTTTGTCCTTGATTTTGACTGCAATTTCTTTGTATAGCAAAAATCCTGAAAATTCAGAAGTGCAAGATCCTTCGAGAAAAACACGGAAATGTTCTTTGACCTTAGGATCGATATGATCCCATGATTGGTTGAAATCAGCCGTGCGGACGAAGTGACGACGGTTGTAGTCAAATTTGAATTCTTCGAGGATAGCTTCATAGTCTGGCTTGAGGTCGAAGATGTCCATATTTGCCATCGCTTCAAAATCGGTGGTGTAGAAGCGTGGAGTGAGGATCGTTTCGCGTCGTCCAGTCCCATTAACCTTTTGTTGGGTTGACTGGCTTACATCGGGTTTAGAAGGAGTAGCTACCATAGTTAGTGCGTTTGCTTAAATTCTGTTAGAAGATTTTGCTGATAAATTGCAGTTTATATACCTATATAACTACCTATTTTACGACTACTGTTTAGTTTATGGGTAGTTATATCTAGAAATAAGTTTTGCTTGTTAAGAAGCGTTAAGCAATCTCTCTGAAGTGAGCTATGGCAGTCCTAAATCATTACCGAGGGCAGGGAAACAAATCTCAGTACCCTGCAATAAATCTAATAGATCGTTAAAAGGGGGTAAAACTGTATAATTGCCCAGAATTTTTAGACTCAAGTACATGAGAAAGGCTAACTATGATCTCAGGGGAAATCAAAAGTCAAATCGATCGCGTTTGGGATACTTTTTGGTCAGAAGGGATCTCGAACCCGCTTGAGGTGCTTGAGCAGATTACTTATCTGCTGTTTTTGCGCCGTCTTGATGAGCTACATACGTTAAAAGAAAACGGGAGCATCTCAGTTTGTCGGTGAATACAAGTGCTTAGGAGTGTAGGGATGAGATAATAGAAGCAAAATTCCGTCCCGAAGCAAATGACACCCGAAGTCCAACAAAAGCTAGAAGAATACTGCTAAGGAATTGCCGCAATATTATATCGGAATGCAGAGGCAAAGAATGTCGAACAGTTAAAGACCTTAGAAGGGATAGAAATAGCATTGAGACTGTCAAGCAAAGTGTGTAAAGTCTAGAAGCTAGAGATGGAGGCGATCCTCTTCGAGGATCGCAAATCGATTGAGCGCAGGTTTCCAGTCACGAATAGAGCCTCGTCCACTTCTTGGAGATATTTCGCAAGACCAAGTAAACTAATTTGAAAGCAGCCTCATCAGAAGGAAAAATATGTTGCGATTTAATCACTTTCCGCAAGCAGCAGCATAAATTACCTTGAGATCAGCACAAACTTGCTTGCGTTGTTGCCATGGCACAAAAGCGACCGAGTTATGCACCATATGGACTCTACGGTTGTGAATTTCGGTGAGAACTGACAACCAGAATTTTGCACCCTCATTAGGGGAAATCCACATACCCAGCAATTCCTTGTACCCGTCGATATTCACGCCTAAGGCAAAGTACAGAGACTTGTTAATTCCCCTGCCATTGTCTCGCACCTTGATCACTAAACAGTCCAGAAATACGATTGGATAAACCGCATTGAGGGGACGGTTTTGCCATTGCTTGACTTCATCAATTACCTCATTAGTGACATTGGAAACAAGCGTTGGTGATACTTCGACCCCATACATTTCTTACAAATGGGCTTGGATATCCCTGACACTCATACCTCGCGAATACAAGGCAATGATCTTCTCGTCTAGTCCTGACAGTCGATTTTGTCCTTTCTTGACCAGTTGTGGTTCAAACTCTCCTTGCCGATCGCGGGGGACTGCGATTTCGGCTACACCAAAGTCGCCTTGGACTGTTTTCTGGCAGCCGTTACGACTGTTGCTTTGTCCTTCTGGTTTCGATTCATGCTTCTTGTACCCTAGATGGGTCGATAATTCTGCTTCCAAGGATCGCTCCACTAGTGCGGTGGTTAGTTGTTTCAGAATTCCTCCTTCTCCGAATAGGTCAGGTGGTGTTTTGTATTCTTTCAGTAATTCATCTAACAATTCTTTGCGGATATTCATCTTTTTGGTGTTAGTTATTGTGTATCTTGATTGTCTCTCTGTATATATCCTAGACTTTACACATTTCACTTTACACTCTCCTCTGCTCAAGGCTTTGGAGCACTTACCTCAAACTACGTCAGCCCTTAGCTATGCTGAAGAGTTTGACAAATCTCACAGTCGTCAAGTGCGTCGTCGTGTTTGGGTTTATCGTGCACCGACTCGCCTGCGTGAACATTGGTCGTCTCTACAGTCCTTAATTTATGTCGAACGTGAGGGCTGGCGTGATGCACAGCCTTTTGTCGAGTCAGTTGGTTATATTTCTGATTTGTCTCTCAAGGCTTCTCAGTTTCTTGACCCAAGTCGCCTACACTGGGGGATTGAAAATCGCTTACATTGAGTGCGCGATGTCCTTTTTCAAGAGGATACGGGTTTACGTCGTGGTGGTAATGCTACTACTATTTGGGCAATTATTCACTGTTTTATCGTAACTACTCAGGCTGGAGATTTGGGAAGAAATGGTTTCCAAGAAACACTTGTTTGAGAGACGCCAGAACATTAACACCTTGCTTTCTGAGAGTCGAAATATAGCCACGAATGCGACAGAACATTTGAGCGCCCTCAAGA
>JADBWH010000042.1 GCA_020404105.1 Pseudanabaena sp. M53BS1SP1A06MG
GTCATTTATCAGTTTCCACTGGTTATCGGTTAAGTCTGTGGGGTATGATTTCTTGGTTGCTTCCATAAGGCTGTCTTTGTTTTTTGTATATTGACAGGCTATACCTTTGGAAGCTTTTTTGATCTTTTTTATCCCTAATATTTATCCCTAATATCTTCTCAAACACGCTCTTAAGGTTGATAAATCCATTGTGCGCGATTGTTTAGCGAGCGCTTGGCTAAATTCAGGTTTTAAGAGCTAGATTCCCTAAATACCCTCTTGTTTTAACCGTTGCTTGCGCGATTGAATCGATTGCTTTCCTTGGCGGTTATCTTGAGCATCGTCGGCTGATGTTACGTGGAACAAATATCACCCTCACCTCCCCTGCGCCCTCTCCCTTGATGGGGGAGGGGGAGCTAGACTAATTTCTTGTTCCCCTCTCCCTTAATGGGAGAGGGGCTAGGGGTGAGGGTCTTAGAAACTTCCACGTAACATCAGTTAACAGGAAAAGTAAGAAAACGATGCATCATTCATCTGAAGATCACAAAAAGCCTCGCTAAGCGAGGCTTTGAATTTTTCTTGATGGGCCGAGCTGGATTTGAACCAGCGTAGGCGTAGCCAGCGGATTTACAGTCCGCCCCCATTAACCACTCGGGCATCGACCCTTTGCTTAGATGTTTTCCAAGCAAATCTAATCATATACACTTACGGCGCTACTGACAAGGGGAATTTGCAAAAAATCAAAATACTTTCTATCTATAACCAAACTTCAAAAGATAAGTAGGGGCGCGAAGCGCCCCTACTTATCTTTTGGGCAATCCTCGAAAACTGATCGCGATCGCAGTTAAGAAAATGATCCCCATTAAACCAGCTAGGGGATTACCATTTAGCCCTGTCACCCACTCAGGTACAATCCCTGTGGGCTTAAGCAGATGCGTAGTATTGACGATGTAATAACACCACACCAGCCCACTATGCAAACCGATCGCTATACCTAAACGCCCATCACAGCGCCACCTTGCCAGTACGAGCGCAACACTGAGAATTACTAAGCCCACAAATTGACTCCATGTGGCTAACACCACATCCAGAGGCTTGATAAAATGCAAAATTGAAAACAAGAGGCTTGCGGCTATAAGGGCTGTCTTTTGTGAGTAGTCGCGCTCTAGTTCTGACAAAATCCAACCACGAAATAACATCTCCTCTGCAAATCCCACCCCAATCGCAGTTAATAGTCCAGGGGCGATCGCGCCCGACCAATCTACAAAATACACCCCAAGGATTGGTAAAAACTTGGCTGGTAAAGGCAGCCAATTGACCGTTTGCAAAGCTAGCCAACCGAAACTTACCTGCAAAGCCATGAATATACATAAAGTGGCACTACCTAAGCTCAGACCAAATAAAAAATCGCGTCCATTTTTGCCCGTAAAAGATAATCCGTAATAGCGAAAGGGATGACTATGTTGAGAGATCCTGTGCCCCCACCACCAAATCAGTCCTAAAAACTCGCAATACAACAAAATGGTCAAGCCTATCCCCACAGACTCACCCCACAGCAGATACATCGGCGCAGCGATCGGTAGCCAGATCGCGAGTAAGGTCAATAAAAATAAGATGATCCGCACAGGGGCTTGATAGGAATTTAAGCGAGAAATTAAGTGCTCGAAGTTCACAACAAAAAAGGTAGGACTATTACTAAAAATAATCCTACCCTTTGAGCAATCAATAAAAATCTCAACAAAGCAGCGCGGTTCAATACATTGTTGGTAGTGCTGCAAAGTAATTTTTTAGTAATTGTGTTGCGGGCGCGAAGCGCCCGCAACACAATTACATTGCATGACTACCACTTTTTTATTCTTCTGGCTCGATTGTGCTCGTTAATCCTTTACTCTGAAGCCCTTCGCAATAAAACTCAGCATGTTCTTGGACACAGGTAATTACTAGGGCACAACCATTAGAATGCGCTGCCATCATAATATCAACAGCCTGTGGTTGCGTTAAACCATTGACAACTTGCATTAAGGTTTGGACAACATATTCCATGGAGTTGTAATCATCGTTATGCAGTAAAACTCGATATCTAGGAGCAATTTTGCGTATGGTTGTAGGAAGAGTAATAGTTTCGGTAGACATAATCTTTGGTTTGCCTCCAGTTAAGGATGAATGTAAGGGTTAAGATGTAACGTTTTCAGTCAAGTACAGGGGATTATTTCTCCACCGAAGGCAGGGAAACAATCCTGTACCTCGCTTGTTTGAGAAGCGCTATAGTTACGCAATTAAAGTTTGGTGCATTAAGAGGAATGAGAGTGTTTGCATATATGCGCTGTGGATAACACATCAGTCGATCTCATGTCTGCATAGTAGACTTAAACATCGAGATTTTAATAATACTTAACATAAGCCTACACATTATGGTAGTGCTGCAAAGTAATTTTTTTAGTAATTGTGTTGCATGACTACCCACATTATAAATACGAACCCCCAAAATGTGAATTACAGTTCGAGAGATCAATTGCACCGTGTGATTCAGCAAACTGCAAACCTAAGAATAGAGTAACCAGTCAAATTTACCAACACCTAAGCCAAAGTATAAAGCGATCGCTACAACAAACAGCACAACGGAACCAATCATCAACACATAGTCAGTCGCAGTTAGAGCAGACTCATGTAAATAGGTGCGCTGGGAACTGCCCGAAAAAGCTTTGGACTGAAGGACAATCTCTAGCTTTTGGGACTTAGAGAGGGAATTTAAAATTAAAGGTACAGCGACTTTCGCATAAACCTGTGCCTTCTGAAATAATCCCATCTTCTCAAAATTGAGACCTCGTAATCGCTGTGATTCAATGATTGATTGGACTTCTTCTAAAAGCAGAGGCACAAATCGCAAGGTTGACGAAAAAATAAACACAACTTTATAAGGAATCTTGGCACGTACCATCCCTACAGTCATTTGATTCACGTCAGTCGTAAAAATTGCTAAGGGAATTACTAAAATCATTGTCAGGGTTTTAAAAACAATATTCAGTCCATAGAGGGTTCCTTCTATACTCATTTTTGCCCCACCAACGAGCCACAATGATTGCGGTAGGCTAAATAAGGTGGTTAATTCTGATTTATGGGCAAGGAGTTTTACCTGTTCCACATTAAAGAAACCCATGCTTATAATTAGGAAAATGTAAAAGGGAATCATCACCTTTAAAATCGTTCCTAAATAGTTGAGTCTGACTCCCGCAAGCACACAGGCAGTAATCACACTGAACATCAAAATGCCTCCAGCAATAGGACTTTCCCAAACAAAGGCAATGATCGTAATTGCAAGTATCGTCACTAACTTAGAGCGAAAATCTAAGCGTGTAAACAGAGAATCATATTTAACAGTTTGCAATTTCATAGTTCTACTTCCAGTGCTGCTAAATTTAAAATATTGAGGATACTTGCTTTAATTGGACGTTTTTCATCCCAAAAGATTTGAGATGAGTAAAATGAGATTACTTGTTCTGAAGTTAGCAACTCAAAATATTTATGGGCAAGTTCTGCATTATTAAATCCTAAAAAATAGACTGTATCATCAAAAACTATAGGTTTATTAGCAGGGAGCATCCCAAGTTTGCGCTAAGTATTCATAATTAGGGAAGGAGAATTATTAAGAAAAGCAGTACGCAAGCGTAAGATCTTGAGAGTGTAAATTAAAGTGTGTAAAGTCTGGGATATATATAGAGAGATGATCAAGACACACAATTACCAACAATAAAACCGATGAATATCCGCAAAGAATTGCTAGACGAATTGCTGCAAGAATGTAAAACACCACCTGACCTATTCGGAGAAGGAGGAATTCTGGAGACTTTCAAGTAAAATGTGTAAAGTCTAGAAGCTAGAGATGGAGCCGATCCTCGAAGAGGATCGCAAAGCGATTGAGAGCAGGTTTCCAATCGCGAATGGGCATAGTCCATTTCTTAGAA
>JADBWH010000043.1 GCA_020404105.1 Pseudanabaena sp. M53BS1SP1A06MG
AGATCTAACATGTTCGTCTTCATGGTTTTATCTTCTTTCTTAGTCTTAGCTTGGTTTCGGCAAAGCAATTACTCTCAAACCTATTTCCAGTATACATTCTCACTCGTTTCTTCGGACGCTTTCTATCTGCGTAAGGTGAGTGAAGATGTAGCGATCGCAGCGATTAAAAAGGTAAGATTCAATGTTGCGTCGGGTTACCTTACTCTCAAGATACAAGAGTAGTGCTAAATAGTTAAGGATGGGTGACGCGAAGCGTCACCCATCCTTACTAAAATAAATCTCTTCTTAACTATTCACAGGTAGATCCTATTGAGGCTTTGGGAAGTACAGAAATATTTTTAAAAGTGTTGCGAAACGCTACTTTTAAAAATATTTCTGGGTTTTGAGTAAGCGCAAAGCGCTGTAATACACTATTTAATCAACTTTTTTAATGCATCTAGAGTCATTGTGTAAGGAGGATAACGCCATTTAATGTCGAAGCGAAAAGAGTTTTTCAGGATACTCTTGCGATGAGAGAAAGTATCAAAGCTAGCTTTGCCATGATAGCTACCAATACCGCTATTACCGACACCACCAAAAGGAAGTTCAGGATTACCAATATGCATAATGGTATCGTTAAAGCAACTACCACCAAAGGAAACTTCTTGGATAATCTGCTTTTGAATTTGCTTATTTTTAGAAAATAGATAGAGTGCCAATGGTTTAGGTCGGGCATTGATAAAAGAGATCGCCTCATCAAGTTGGTCATATTCCAAAATTGGTAGAATCGGACCAAAGATCTCGTCTTCCATAACTTTTGCGGTGGGAGATACTTGTTCGATCAATGTAGGCGCAATAAAGCGATCGCTTTTATCAGTTTGTCCACCAATCAAGATTTTGCCTTCATCAAGTAACCTCACTAAGCGATCAAATTGATGATCATTGACAATCCTCGCCAAGTCCGGACTTGATTGAGGATTGTCACCAAAGAATGTTTTGACACAGGCGACTAACTTCTCAGTTAGTAAGGGTTTAATACTTTTCTGGATTAAAAGATAATCTGGCGCAACACAGGTCTGTCCTGCGTTATAAAACTTACCCCAAATAATCCGTCTTGCAGTAATGTCTAAATCACAATCTGCATCAACAATACAGGGACTTTTGCCACCGAGCTCCAAGGTTACGGGAGTTAAGTGCTTTGCCGCAGCTTCCATGATAATTTTGCCAATTGCAGTGCCACCTGTAAAAAATATATGGTCAAACTTTTCCGCAAGTAAAGCTTGATTGGTTTCGATTCCTCCTTCGATCACAGTGATAAAATGTGGATCAAAGTTATCATTGATGATTTTCGCGATCACTTTGGAAGTATTTGGAGTGTGTTCCGATGGTTTGAGAATGGCACAGTTGCCTGCAGCGATCGCCCCAATAAGTGGTTGAATCATCAGAGCAAAGGGATAGTTCCAAGGTGAGACGATTAAGACTACACCTAAAGGCTCTGCATGGATATAACTAGAACTAGGGAAAAAAGTAATAGGAGTGCCTACTTTAAGTGGCTTCATCCAAGTTTTAAGATATTTAAGTACATATCTAATTTCTGACAGAGTAATCAAAACTTCGCTACCATATGCCTCGATCGCAGGTTTACGAAGATCCGCATAAACAGCGTCGAGAATTAATCGATCATGTTCTTGAATTACATCTAAGAGTTTATTGAGTTGCGCTACCCGAAAATCATAGCTTTTGGTCTTACCAGTACCAAAAAAAGTGCGTTGTTTATCAATAGATTCTTGAATATGAATACTACTCGTCAGTGTTGCAACCATAATTTGTAAATTCCGTAAAGTTGAGTTAAATCTCAAGACACCTATGTTAATTTTAATCCATAGCAAAAGCGAATTACTATTACAATCCTATGGCAATTTTTGGTGGTATTCTCATTGTAATTGGCATCATTCTATTTTTTGTGCAAAAGAACTACAGCGCGAAACTCCAAAGTATCCGCTCTGCAACTTCATCAACCGTAGCAGAATTACAAAGGATTGCCAGTGAAATTGCAGGTGAAATAGGAAGTGGAAATTTACGTGAGTATGTAAAGGTGCGTGGGATGATCCGCAGTGATCGCCCCTTAATTTCCGAGCTTAAGCAATCACCCTGTGTATATTACAGCATGAAGGTTGTCAGAGAATATGAGGAGCAATACACCGTTCGCGATAGTGATGGTAAATCCCGCACAGAAATCCGTCGCGGTTCCGAAACAGTTTCTAGTAATATGCAATCTATTCCCTTTAGATTAGTAGATAGCTCGGGTGAACTGATCGTTAATCCCGATGGCGGCAAAGTTGAGACGGTGCAGATATTAGATGAGTTTCGGAGTGAGAATACTAACGGTACATCGATATCTTTTGGAGGCTTTACATTAGTACTTGATACAGGTAGGGGAGGTAGGCGCACAATTGGATATCGTTATACAGAGTCGATTTTGCCATGCGATCGCGAGGTATTAGTAATTGGTACAGCCGCAGATGAGGGAGGCAAGTTAACTCTTCGCAAACCCATTCAATCTGACAAAAAGTTTATCATTTCTCTGAAGAGTGAAGAGGAACTTGCAAAATCTACTGCTAATGCAGCGCAAAGCTTTTTCTATGGCATGATTGGCTCACTATCAGCAGGTTTAATCCTCGTAATTTTAGGTTTGATTTTGAAGAGATAATGGAGTTATGAAACCATCATTTCCAAGGACTTTTCCTATAGGAAAAGTCCTTGGAGGTTAGAGATTGATAGACTTCCACTTAAAACTGATGTTACGTGGAAGTTTCTAAGACCCTCACCCCTAGCCCCTCTCCCATTAAGGGAGAGGGGAACAAGAAGTTAGTCTAGCTCCCCCTCTCCCTTGATGGGAGAGGGGGCAGGGGGGTGAGGGGGATATTTGTTCCACGTAACATCAGTTAAAATTAAAGAAATGCTTCTTGCTGAATCCAGAAATCACTCAATCTGCAATCTTGATTGCAAGTTAGTTGGGCTCTTCTGGGTTTGAGGGGGAAATGGTATAAATTCGATACAATTGCTGGCGACATGATACACCTATAACTCTTGCTCAGAAAGGCTTTTGGATACTAGTAGCTTTGCTTATCCCCATGAACCCAGAAGAGCCGTTAGTTGGAGCAATATAGCAAAATAATTTGTGGAAGAGCATCACTTTGGGGCGCGCTTCCACAAATTATTAACGAATCAGTTTCAGGGTATATAGATTATCTTCATAGTTTAAATCCTCGATCTGGAAAAGCATTATGGATTGTTACTTTATCTTGTAGTGTAATTACACGCAAAATTCGATTATTTATCTACTCAATAGCTCCAAAAAATCGCAGTCTATTATTTTCTTGTTCTTCAACCCGTAGTGGATTCTTAATTACACGAATACATCATTCTTTTTGTAAATAAGTAGCTAGACATAAGTAAACTAAAAACCGAGAGTTTTATTCCGCGCGCGTAGCGGGCGGAATAAAACTCTGGCTTGGGTTTTAATTAAGTTGAGCTACTTATAGTCGTTTTTACAAAACCTCATTTTCAAAATAATCAGTAAATTTATATTCACCCATTTTTACATTTGTGTTGGAATGGGATTATTCATTAGCAAATATCAAAAAGATAGTTATCAAAACTTAGTCACAAAATTAGCCGATCGCACTTTTAGATGGCTGATTTTAGGAAAAAGGCGATCGCTTTGAACTTATAGAAAATTCAAAGCGATCGCCTTTTTAGTAGATTGATTTTGCTAATTCACTGAAGAGAAATTGAGCAAAGATTGATTACATAACTACTTGGCTAGCAACATTGCTATCAATTGCCTCTCTAAGAGCGCGAACAGTCGCAATCATCGAAACCACATCATTCAATTGGTTAACTGCGGAACCAACTCCAACTCCAGATGCGCCAGCAGCGATCGCCATTGGTACAGTGACATTGCTCAAACCAGAAGCACACATTACAGGGATAGAAACTGCGCGACTAATCGCATGGGCAGCAGCAAGGGTTGGTGAAGCCTTTTCGATCGCACCAAGGATACCTGCATGGGTTGGAGCCGAACTTGTACCACCTTCAGTTTGAATGATGTCTGCACCGATCACTTCGAGTTTCTCTGCGAGAGTGACTTGCTCATCAAGTGGCAAGGTGTGAGGAACGGTGACGGAAATAGCAGTGTGAGGCAATAATGCTCTGGTTTCGGTGGTCAAAGCAACAATTTCATCAGCAGTAAATTCACGACCTTGAGCATAGAAACTATCGTAGTTACCGATTTCGACGAGATCAGCACCATTAGCTACAGCTTCAGCCAACTTGTGAGCTTCGACTGCTGATACACAAATGGGCAAAGAGCAATTAGCCTTAGCGATCGCGATTAGTTCCGCATCAGCAGCGATATCCACAAATGTTGCGCCACCTCGATCAGCTGATTGCACAACCATTTTCACAGAGTCGCGATCAAAGTTGTGTAAACCACTAATAATCTTGAGAGCACTGCGGTGGCTAAAAGCGATTGCTAAGGATAAAGGTAAACGGGACATAGTTGTTGTAATCCTAGTTAATTAATTTACTTTACAGCGCTTTGCGCTTATTTAAAAACCAGAAATATTTTTGAAAGTGGCGCGAAGCGCCACTTTCAAAAATATTTCTGTACCAATCAAAGCTTCAATAGGCTATACAGCAAATTTTTAGAGATTGCACGCTGTTTCAGTCTATTTTCGATATTTTGACATGGTTGAAAGCTTTAATAGTAAAAAAACTTAACTCAACACAGAGAGTAGTAAATAGGCATTTGCAGGCTCCTTAGATGGGTTTGGATCAACATGAGCATATTTTGGTAAAAGAGAATCAAATTTAAAGTTTAAAATTAATCAGTTTTTTGTATTCGATTCCTGACATATCAAGGATTTCAAGACATTTACTCATAAAACTTAGGCTAGCATGATCGCGACGCAATATAGAACTGCTGGATAAGCAACATATGGCTAAGCTCAGAATTGGTATTAATGGATTTGGCAGAATTGGACGATTAGTGGTTCGTGTTGCTGCCAAGCATCCCGAAATCGAGATTGTCGGAATCAACGATCTAGTTCCTTCTGATAACCTCGCTTATCTGCTCAAACATGACTCTACACATGGTCTCTATGACGGGGCGATCGCTGCCAAAGCTGATGGCATTGAAATCGATGGCAAATTTGTACCCTGCACAGCTATTCGTACGCCATCAGAATTGCCTTGGGGTGAGCTAAAAGTTGACTATGTGGTGGAGTCTACGGGGCTATTCACTGACTATGCAGGCGCGATCGCTCATATTCATGCAGGTGCAAAGCGAGTGGTAATTTCGGCTCCCACCAAAGATCCTGACAAGGTGCCAACCTTGCTAGTTGGCGTTAATCACACTAAATTCAATCCTGAAACTGATTTGATTGTCTCGAATGCAAGCTGTACAACCAATTGCCTTGCTCCTGTCGCCAAGGTTCTCCATGATAATTTTGGGATTGCGGAAGGATTAATGACTACAGTTCATGCGATGACTGCAACCCAGCCAACTGTCGATGGACCGAGTAAAAAAGATTGGCGAGGTGGACGTGGTGCAGGTCAAAATATCATTCCTGCTTCCACAGGTGCTGCGAAGGCTGTAGCTTTAGTTTTGCCAGAACTGAAAGGAAAACTCACAGGAATGGCTTTGCGTGTGCCAACACCTGATGTATCAGTGGTTGATTTAACTTTTAAAACGGAAAAATCTACCAGCTATCAAGAGATCTGTGCAGTGATAAAGACAGCCTCAGAAACCTCATTAAAGGACATTCTTGGTTATACAGATGAGGAAGTAGTCTCAACGGATTTTAGAGGCGATGCGCGATCAAGCATTTTTGATGCTGGTGCTGGCATTGAGCTAAATCCTAACTTCTTTAAAGTTGTTTCTTGGTATGACAATGAATGGGGGTATTCCTGTCGAGTGGTTGATCTGATGACCTCGATGGCACAAAAAGAAGGAATTCTCTAAGCTAAGTTTGAAATGAACGAATAGAAACACATCCACTTGTGCAAGCGCAGCATGTATTAGGAGGTTTTTCTGTTTTATATTTATTTCACTTAGCTACTCAGCAAATTGGAGTTTAGACTAAACTAAAAATCACGCTACCAGTAGCGTATGCTATCAAAATTTATTGGCATAAAAATGCTAGCTGTAACATTAGTCTAAACTCCAACAGCAAATCTATGTTACAAAAAATGGCTACCTATTTGTAAAGATTTAGCAAAGGCAAAACTTGCCTTTGCTAAGGGACTTGACGAGAAAAAAGATACCACCGAGTTTGTATAGCATTAACTTCGCTCAGCCAAGGTTGGCTGAGCGAAGTTAATGCTATAGGTACTTTAATTAATCGCAAGTCCTTAAATCTCGAATTAGTATTACAATTAGAATAGAAACGGCTATTTCTATCACTCTCCAACGGAACCTCAAGAATAAACTTAAATGAAGTTTTGCATTGTGAATTTTGTCGTCTATGAAATACACAATGCTTAGGAGGAAATAGTCTTATGGCTCGTCACTATCAAGAAAAAATTGTTGCTCTGTGGAGCGTTTTCTTACTAGGTTTACTTTTCCATACACAACTAGGATTGATGCCATTGTTTCATGGAATAAATGTGATCGTCTCCCAGTCTCAAAACATGGAAGCGATCGCCCCAATCATGTGGTCAATGCTTGTCTTCTTTGTACTACCAATGACAGCAATTATTGGTACGACTTTAACTAATAACCAACGATATCGTGTTATCCATTTTGGATTTACGGTTCTGTATAGCCTCCTCAATTTATCGCATTTGATTGCCGATCTGATGGTACAGCCAATCATTTGGTATCAGATTGTCTTGATGCTGATGCTATTAATCATTGGGTTGTTGATTAATCTAGTGGCTTGGCAATGGATGCGAGATGGAAGAAATACGCATATGAAAGACCGTGAGCGGTTTACTTAAACTTTTAAGTAAACTTTTTGGTAGTCATGCCTCAGATTTCCTCCAATTTAGGCTTGATATACGCTTAATTGTCTTGTATTAATGTATTCTTCCCAATTGAGCAGCAAATACTTCTTTTTGCGGCTTTTTTGCTGTTCGTGCATCTAGCGGCATAAAGATCTGGGTTGCTCAAGCTAGCCAAGTTAAGATTTCATGATTGACACGCTCAGGACTATCATCATGGGCGCAATGCCCTACATTTTCTAAATAAACCAGAGAAGCATTAGCGGCATATTGGACTAACCGTTTGCCTTCGGATGGAGGGATGATGCGATCGCGACTTCCCCATAAAATCAATAATGGAACCTGTAATTTGCTCAGAGCCTGAGTTAAACTTGGTGAATAATTGGGTTGGTTAATACTGCGATTGAGACGCGCAAAGGCTTCGGCAGCTTGGCGATCGCGTGCGGGTTTTGCAATAATTTCTACGAGTTGATCATCAACCCGACTGCGATCACAATAGACAATTGCCTTTAACACAAATCGTATCATCCAAGGTTGACGGAATAGATAAAAAAGTGGTTTGATGAAAATGGCATTCACAATCGCTTTAACGGCACGCTCTAAAGGTTGTAGCCATTTCGGAACTAGTGCCTGAAAAGCTTCGATATCGGGCAGGCTGATGGTGACAACTCCCTCAGCGATTTCGGGATGATTACTGGCGGCAATGGTGGCGACGAGAGCACCAATGGAATTACCAACAATAATCATCGGTGTACCGACAAATTTTTGCCAAAAGTTCAATACCTGCTCTACCCACAAATAGATAGAATAGTCCGTTGGTGGTTTCTCCGATGCGCCAAATCCCAAGAGGTCAATGGTATAGACGGTATGCTCTGCTGCAAGTGCGGGAATGTTATCACGCCATTGATCCATCGCTGCCCCAAATCCATGAATTAAGAGGATTGGTGGCTTATTCGTATCGGCATTCTGCGCTTGCCTGACACCATAATGCGATCGCCATCCTTTAAAATCCCAATCACCGTATTCTAGCCCTATAGTTCTATTCATTATTCTCGATATTTGTTGAGCAAATCCACGATAAATGCTTGCTAAAGAACCTACTAAGTAGCTCAACTTAATTAAAACCCAAACCGAGAGTTTTGTTCTGCCCGCTACGCGGGCGGAACAAAACTCTCGGTTTTTAGTTTACTTATGTCTAGCTACTTATTTTTTTTAGACTACACTCAGCCAATACTAGCTGAGTGTAGTCTAAAACATATAAATTTGCTAATCCCTTAGTGTGCCTTTATTGTTTAACATCCTTATCCCGAACAAGGTGACCATCACTGGTGACGTGCAATCCACATTCCTGATTGCTCATTTCCCACCACCAACGACCAGCACGCAGATCTTCACCTGCTTGAACAGCTCTGGTACAAGGCGCACAACCAATGCTTGGGAAGTCCTGATCATGGAGAGAATTGTAGGGAACATCATTGGTGCGAATATATTCCCAAACCTGTTCATTTGTCCAATCGATCAATGGATTGATTTTGGCGATTTTGCGATCGCCATCTAGCTCAACGGTTTCCATCGTGGAACGGTTCGCAGTTTGGTCACGACGTAGCCCTGTAATCCAAGCATCTAGCCCTTTGGTAGCACGACTGAGGGGTTCTACCTTGCGGATATAACAACATTGCTTGCGATTTTCCACACTGTCATAAAACAGATTAATGCCTTTTTCGCTAACCATTTGTTCTACCGCTTCCGCTTGAGGGAACATGATCCTCAGTTGTAATTGTGGATATCTTTGTTGGATTTTGGCGATTACGTCATAGGTTTCGATATTGAGGCGACCTGTATCGAGGGTGAAGACATGAGCATCGGGCTTGATTTTGGCGATCATGTCAATCAATGCGACATCTTCGGCTCCAAAGCTAGATGCAAGGGAGATATATTTGTAGTTGCCGAGAGCCCATGTGAGGACTTCTTGAGGAGTTTTGTCTTTGAGCTTTGCAGCAGCAGTGTCAATGTCTGTTTGTAGAGTCATTATTGGCTGGGTGAATCTTGTCTTCAAGATATAATGTTATTATGGCTTGTACTCAAGTTAGAAAATTACGACTATTACTAATAACTACAGATCTTTGTGCTGAATTGAAACCTAGGGAAAGTTTTGAAAGTGCAACTTCGCCACACCTTCAAAACTTTCTTTGCATTAACCTAAGACTCAACAGGCTGTATACCCAAAAATTTCCTTTGCTCTGAATTCGACATTGCTCAGTTTAATTCCTGCACCAACGAAACGAGCTAAGTAGCCATGTATCCCTAAACTACAGAAGCGTGAGTCGCATTCTAAACGGGCGACCCACGCTCTGGTTTTGGGTTTAAATTATGCTGAGCCACTTAATTCTGCTTGAAGATCTGGAGATTGATAAATAAAATTGTAAATATGGCGTTTACCAGTTTAGTGAAGTATAGCTTTGTTTACCCGCCAAATGCGGGTAAACAAAGCTATGTACCTAGCTTGCTTGAAAAACGCTATAACTAGGCGCTCACTTTAGAGATATCACGTAAAACTTCATTAGAGTAATTTTCCCAAGTCTGTTCTACAAAATCATAAAACTCCGTGAGAAATCTTTCGGTAGAAAAGCGCATTGCATTGTCTCTACATACTTTTGGCTCAATCAGATGTTGATGTTGCTCAAATTTGAGAACTGCCTCACAAATACTATCCACAGATTGCTTTGTGAAAAAGATTCCTGTAGGATGATCACATTCTAAACTAATGATAGATTCTGTTACACCGCCGCGACCAAAGGCAATCACGGGTGTACCACAGGCTTGAGCTTCCACAGGGGTAATCCCAAAATCCTCCTCTGAAGCAAAAACAAAGGCTTTCGCATTTTGCATATATGCTTTTAATTCTGAGGGTTCACGATAGCCGAGGAACTGCACATTTTTACAAGCCTTAGCACGAATTTTGGATATTTGCTCACCATCGCCAATCACGATTAATTGGCGATCGCGCATTTGCGAAAAAGCTTCCACAATTAAATCAACTCGTTTGTAAGGAACTAGTCTTGAAGCGGTGAGATAGAAATCTTGTTTTTGTTCGCACAAGGTATAATTGTCGAAATCAACGGGCGGATAAATTACCTGAGCATCACGTCGATAGACCTTCTGAATCCGACGGGCGATGAATTGAGAATTAGCGATAAAGTGATCTACACCGTTAGCCGTGCGGGTATCCCAAATTCTAATTTGATGCAAAATCCATCTGGCAAGCCAGCTTTTAATTCCCTTTTCTAAATTTGATTCTTGCAGATATTGATGCTGCAAGTCCCATGCATAGCGAATTGGTGAATGTACATAGGAAATATGCAACTGATGAGGAGAAGTGAGTACTCCTTTAGCAACGGCATGGGAACTGGAAATAATTAAGTCATACTCCGAGAGATCAAGTTGTTCGATCGCAAGGGGCATCAGTGGCAAATATTGCCGAAATTTGTTTTTTGCGAAGGGTAGGTTTTGAATAAAAGTAGTTGTAACTTGTTTGTTGTGAATATATCCCCGATGCGAATCTTCTAGAAAATCAACTAATGCAAATAAATCTGCATGGGGAAACAAATTTAAAATTTGCTCAACAACCCGTTCTGACCCCGAATAATTAACAAACCATTCATGAATGATCGCAATTCGTAAACTTTCTAACTTTGACATACAGCACTGAACAGAGTTGCTAAAACCAAAATTTTTATGGGATGACCAGCATCATGCAGACAGCTTTAGAAATTTTGGAATATAGTTACAATAGCAATTTTGCAACTGCCAATCCTATGAAGTTTCACCATGTCTCTTCGACCTTAGCCAACTTTATGGCAATTGCGAGTGTTATCAGTCTTTCTGCTGTGACATTCACACCCTTGATTCCCAGTTCAGTGATCGCTCAAGAAGCAGGTGAACCCGTCACCACCACTTCAACACCTCAATCGATCGCTCTAGCTAAATATCTCAAACAAATTGGCGCAAAGGTATATACAACCTATTGGTGTCCCCATTGTCATAACCAAAAAGAACGCTTTGGTAAGGAAGCCGTAAAATTTATACAGGTAATTGAATGTGATCGACGTGGTGTTAATCCCCAAACCCAACTTTGTATCGACAAAAAAATTCGCGGATTTCCCACGTGGGAGATTAACGGCAATTTTTATACAGGCGATCGCTCATTAGAAAATCTAGCAAATTTATCAGGATATCGTAATGGTATTTAAATGTTATTCAGGCGATAAGCACTCGTATATTTCAGTATGTTATTTGAGTATGTTCAAAACAAATCTATAAGTCTGCATAGATCTGCGTAGATTAGACTTTAGTCTAGGGTAATTACCGTCTAACTAAAAATAGTAATTTTCTGCATAAACATTGTATATAGGTTAAGAAGGCATTTGATCAGCCTTTAATTTTGCCCGTTTGTTTTTTTGATTACCGCGAACCTTGCAGGCTAATATGTCTACTCTTGTCATTGTCGAATCGCCCACTAAGGCACGCACCATCCGTAACTTCTTGCCCTCAGAGTATCGAGTTGAGGCATCAATGGGTCATGTGCGCGATTTGCCACAGTCAGCTAGTGACATCCCTGCGGAGTTAAAATCCTCTGAGTGGGCAAAACTAGGCGTAAATGTTGATGCTGACTTTGAGCCACTGTATATCGTGCCTGACGATAAGAAAAAGATCGTCCGTGAACTAAAAGCTGCTCTCAAGGGTGCAAAAGAATTAATCCTTGCAACTGACGAAGACCGCGAAGGGGAAAGTATTTCTTGGCACTTGTTACAAATTTTGCAGCCAAAAGTACCAATCAAGCGCATGGTTTTTCATGAGATTACCTCGGAGGCAATCAAAGGTGCTTTGAAAAATTGCCGCCAAATCGATAATCGACTTGTCCATGCCCAAGAAACCCGCCGCATCCTCGATCGCCTTGTTGGTTACACTCTCTCACCTTTGCTCTGGAAAAAAATTGCATGGGGACTCTCCGCAGGACGAGTGCAGTCGGTAGCAGTACGTCTCATTGTGAACCGTGAACGTGAGCGTCGTGCATTTAAATCAGCTAATTATTGGGACTTGAAAGCAAATCTCTATGCTCCAAAACAGGAATTTCCCGTGCAGCTAGTCTCCGTTGGTGGGACGAATATCGCCACTGGTAAAGACTTTGATGAAACCACAGGCAAAATTCCTAAGGGGCGCAAGGTTTTATTGCTTGATGAAGCAGGGGCGATCGCCCTCAAAGAGCGACTTAATGGCAAAGTTTGGACTGTCAGCAACCTTGAAGAACGTACCACCTCACGTAAACCATCACCACCCTTCACCACTTCTACCATGCAGCAGGAGGCAAACCGCAAATTGCGTCTGTCGGCGAGGGACTCGATGAGGGTAGCCCAAGCTTTGTACGAGCAGGGCTACATCACCTATATGCGTACTGACTCCGTACATTTATCACAACAGGCGATCGCGGCAGCACGTCAATGCGTGACCAAGATGTATGGCAGTAACTTCCTCAGCAAGGAACCTCGTCAGTACGTCACCAAATCTAAAGGTGCACAGGAAGCCCATGAAGCGATCCGTCCCGCAGGTGAAACTTTCCGCACACCTCAAGAAACAGGTTTATCTGGTCGTGAGTTGGCTCTGTATGACCTGATCTGGAAGCGTACCGTTGCCTCACAGATGGCAGATGCCCAGTTAACCATGCTCAGCGTCCAGTTGACGGTTGAGGATGCCATCTTTCGTGCTTCGGGCAAGCGGATCGATTTCGCAGGATTTTTCCGCGCCTATGTCGAAGGCTCCGATGATCCAGATGCGGCACTAGAGGAAAAGGAAATTACCTTGCCCCCACTCAAAGTGGGAGATCATCCCGTCTGTCGTGAATTAAATACAGTTGGGCATGAAACTCAACCACCTGCCAGATATACAGAAGCAGCTCTTGTGAAAATGTTGGAAAGTGAAGGCATCGGTCGTCCTAGTACTTATGCCAGCATTATCGGTACGATCTGCGATCGCGGTTATGTTCAGCTAGTGAATAATGCCCTGATTCCGACTTTTACTGCCTTTGCTGTAACGAATTTGTTAGAGGAGCATTTCCCCAATCTCGTTGATCCCAGCTTCACCTCGAAAATGGAACAGACCCTCGATGATATTTCTACAGGTAGCGTCGATTGGTTGCCCTACCTAAAAGAATTTTATTCTGGAGAACAGGGGCTAAGTGGACAGGTCAAAGCTCGTGATAGTCTCATCGATGGCGAAGCAGCAAGGACAGTGCATCTTGAAGGTTTAGATGATGATGTTAAGGTAAAGATTGGTAAATTTGGAGCTTATATCCAAGTTGGTGAAGGTGATCGCACTGTCAATTCCTCGATCCCTCAAAACCTGACTCCTTCAGATCTCGTACCCGAAAAAATCGAATTGCTCCTAAAGCAAAAACTTGAAGGTCCCGATCAAATAGGTATTCATCCTGAAACTAATGAACCAATCTTCATGATGATGGGTCAATATGGTCCCTACGTGCAGTTAGGTCAATCAACTGAAGCTCTTCCTAAACCTAAACGAGCCTCATTACCCAAAGGTATCCAACCTGAACAGGTTAATCTTGATCTTGCGGTCAAGTTGCTTGCTTTGCCTCGTACTTTGGGTGCACATCCTGATACTGGCAATCGCGTATTTGTGAATACAGGTCGTTTTGGTCCCTATGTTTGTCATGTCAAAGGAAATGGTGATAAAGACGATAACCGATCACTCAAATCCACTGACGACCCTTACACGATTACCTTTGAACGTGCTATAGAATTACTAGCTCAGCCTAAGACACTACGAGGAACTGCTGCCGCTAAAGTCCTCAAATCCCTTGGCAAACATCCCGATGATGATGATGCGATCGAGATTCTGGATGGTAAATATGGGGCTTATGTCAAGCATGGCAAAGTAAATGTATCCCTGACAAAGGAGCAATCCGTCGATACACTTACCCTAGATGAAGCGCTGTCCATGTTAGCTACTAAATCGAAATCGAGTAAAAGTACTAGCAAGCGCACTAAGGCAAGCGAAACTACCAAGAAAACCGCGACCAAAAAGGCTAATACAAAGTCTACGGTAGCTAAGGTAGCTACAAAAACTGCTGTCAAGAAAAAGACAACTACTACCAAAAAAACTGCAGCCACAAAGTAATTTCATGAACGTGAGTTCGATCAAGTCATTTGTGCGGCTCTCGGCATGGCGAAATGAAGTTTTCATTACTTCTGCTTATTTAATCTTAAAAACTCACGCCAGTTCGTGTTGAGCTGGCAAATTTTCAAAGCCCAAAAGTAAAAGCCTTGCTAAGCAAGGCTTTTACTTTTAGGCTTTGAGAGAGGGTTTGCTACGCAAACCCTCTCTCAAAGCATGTTTCAAATTATCCCGATCTCACGTTAAAAACTCAGAAAGAAAAGCATTGATCAACAAGGCTTTTCTTTCTTTACTAATGTTAGTGATGAGTGCTAATTTGTCGATTTTTGAAGAAATTGACCAATTTTTATGGCGGCTTCTCTTAATTTTTCAGGAGGATATACTAGTGCAAACCTGACATACCCTTCACCATGCTTACCAAAACCTGCGCCTGGGGAGAGTGCAATTCCTGTCTCCGCAATTAAATCTAGACAAAATTTGACAGAATCATGAGCATAAACTTCTGGTAATTTTGCCCAGAGATACATAGTGGCAGCAGGGCGTGGAACCTGCCAACCAATTGTTTGCAGAGCCTCAATCATCACATCACGTCGCGTTTTAAAGGTGTTAACTACATGGTCAATGTAGGTGCGATCGCCTGATAAAGCTTTAATTGCTCCGCGCATAATGCCTTGATATTGATTGAAATCGACTACAGCTTTAATCTGTCGCAAGGCTCTAATTAATTCGCGATTACCAACGGCAAAACCAACACGAAACCCACCCATATTATAGGATTTGGACATAGTGAAAAATTCAATGCTGACTTGGCGATCGCGATCAGCTTGCAAGATCGAAGGCGGACTTGAGCCATCAAAGACTAGATCAACATAGGGAAAGTCATGCACTAAGGCAAGATGATGCTGTTGGCAAAATTCCACTGCCGATTGGAAAAACTCTAGGGAAGCCGTTGCAGTCGTAGGGTTGTGAGGATAACTCAACACCATCATTTTCGACTGGGCTAAGACTACGGACGGAATATCGGCAAATACTGGCAAAAAGCTATTCTCAGCAAGTAAGGGCATTCCATAAACTTGACCACTTGCCATGTGAACCCCGCCATAATGGGATGGATACCCGGGGTCTTGTAAAAGAGCAAAATCATTGGGATTGAGTAAGGCTAAGGGTAAATGTGCTGTGCCTTCCTGAGAGCCAATGAGTGGTAATACTTCCGTTTCAGGATCAACGGTTACACCAAATCGTTGGGTGATCCATCGGGCGACGGCTTCCCGAAAGTCGAAGGTACTTCCAAATAGTGAATAGCCGTGAGTACTTGTGTCACTTAATGCTTCTGCGATCGCCTCTAAAATAAATTTGTCAGTGGGCAAATCCGAAGAACCTAATGACAGATCAATTACTTGTTTGCCTGATGCTTTGACGCGACTTTTGGCAATGTCCATATCGGCAAACACATTTGACTGAAGAGGCAGGAGGCGATCGGCAAATTGCATAAGACAAGAAAAAATGACGATATAACCAATTTTACGTCAACTCTCTCAGAATTATTGCAGTTTTCCAATGCGTGCGTCCTCTTTTGAAAACTCATAGTAAAGGTATTGCAGTTGTCATTTTGACGTAGGCAAAATGACAACTGCAATGGAGGTACACACCACACTTTCTAAATGATTGCGATAACATAGAGGCAGTTGTCGCAATTTTCTGGAGAAAAAGAGCTATGGTTTGCTGTAACCCCAAAGCTAAACTTGCTAAAGCTGTCAAATTACATCGCAATTTTCATTTCAAAACTGGGCTGTTGCTCGATCAAGGTGTGCGGCTCTTTGGTGTGCATAAATTTCCTCTCACCAAACCCCTATACAAAGCTGCTAAAGTTGCAGGCTATACAAATGTTGCTCTCGCCAGTATTGCACTTGTTTTGCTAGAAGACTAAGATGACACTTAGCACGATTCGTATATAGGAAAATTTCGTATGATTACATTGACCGATGCCGCGATCGCTCGCGTGAGAAATCTGCAAAACCAACGAGCCACTTCCGCACCTTTGCGTCTAGGGATTAAGCAAGGTGGTTGCTCTGGGTTGTCTTACTTGATGGACTTCGCAGAACAATTAGAAACTGATGATAATGAGTATGAATATAATGGTGTCAAAATTGTCATCAACAATAGCAATTTGCCTCAGTTGCAAGGACTAGAACTCGACTATACCGAAGATCTTTTAGGCGGTGGCTTCCGTTTCCGTAATCCTAATGCGAGCAAGTCTTGCAGTTGTGGAACTTCCTTTGCTACTCCTAAAGAACTTGGTGCACCTGTAGCCTGCAGCTAATAACATCTTAAAAAAGAAGCCTCGCATTGCGAGGCTTCTTTTTTAAGTGATGTTACGTGGAAGTTTCTAAGACCCTCACCCCTAGCCCCTCTCCCATTAAGGGAGAGGGGAACAAGAAATTTGTCTAGCTCCCCCTCTCCCATCAAGGGAGAGGGGGCAGGGGGGGTGAGGGTGATATTTGTTCCACGTAACATCAGTTTTAAGTGATTTGTTGAATGTTTTCTTCCCAATGTTTGCCATCAAAAGGCACGATTGCAAAGAGAGGCATTGCGTTACCGTCTAGACAACGCACATTCACATCATAGAATATAGACATAGTTAAGTAGCTAGACATAAGTAAACTAAAAACCGAGAGTTTTGTTCCGCCCGCTACACGGGCGGAACAAAACTATGGTTTGGGTTTTAATTAAGTTGAGCTACTTACTTCATCAGATTGGATGGAATTTTGATTTTGCCTGAATTATAATCATCCCAAGCTCGATACAGTAATCTTGCTCTTTTTTCTATTGTTTCCTCGTAGGCTTGGATCTCGGCGCGAAGTAGCTTTTTCATCAATGGACGTTTAGATAACTCTAGTAATTCCTGTAGTTCTACTTCTGAAAAGTTTGCTTCTAATCGTGACACATATTGAGATTCTACATGTTTCCATCCAGCCACTCTTGCCAAAGTCTGTTGCAACCACTCACTAAACTTAGTTCTTGTTCCCGTACCATAGGCAATATCGACACTGTTCCAGAAATATAAGTCGTACTGCTTGCCGATCCCTAATTCAACTAAGAGTTCTCTTGCTAGTTGTCTCTTTGAATTGAGCGGAGTGGTAATTGGGGAAGGCGATCGCTCATCTTGATTATTGTCAGCATAGGTGGCGATCGCAGGAAATGCTATCCAAGAAATCCAAGCTATTAATATCAGAGAATGTTTCAAGTTTTTCATAATTGCCTTTAAATTCAATAATCTAGGGAAGACTTCATCAAAATAAAGTCAATCAAGTAAGAATTTATTTTCCTGCTACGCAGCATAGATCACAGTTTACTGCTCTATTTTTTAATTAATCCCAGCTACTCAGTTACGACATTGTGAGAAGATTAAGCAGAGATAAATATAGTTATGTTTTTGGCTAATAAATCAATCAAGGGATCAATGAGATATCTGCTGCGTCGCTTTGTAGCTTGGTTTGTGATCGCTCTATTGTTATTAACTGCTCTTTGGGGTTGTACTAATGGCAGAGTCATTAACGCCAATAGATTTGGCATAACTGATCGCACAGAGGAGCGCATCGTTTTAGGTACAACCAGCAAAATCCGCACCCTTGATCCTGCCGATGCCAATGAATTTTTTATTAGCAATGTTTTTTACAACACTCTCGAACGTCTTTACACCTACAAAGAAGGCTCCAATGAGATTGTGCCGCAACTGGCGACAGATATGCCCAAAGTTAGCGATGATGGCTTAACTTACACCGTAACTTTGCGGACTGGCATCAAATTTCATGATCGCACTAACTTTAATGCCTATACGATGAAATTTGCCTTGGAACGCTTCATTAATGCTAAGGGAACACCAGCCTATATTTTGGGTGATGTGATCGAATCAATTTCTGCCCCTAATGACACCGAACTGATTTTCAAACTCAAACAGCCTTTACAATTTTTTCCCAAGTTTTTAGCCTTTACAGGTGCAGCCGCAATTTCACCTCAGGTTTACAAACATATTAAGGACGAAAAAACAGGTCGCCTTTTATTCTTGCCCGATAAATTAGTGGGTACAGGTCCCTATCAAGTCACCCAGTTTGTCGAAGGTAGTTATTTACGTCTGGATGCATTCCCTGACTATTGGGGCAAAAAACCGATTAACAAAGGTATTGATATCCAGTTTTTCTCATCTAATGCTAACTTGCTCAATGCCTTTAAAACAGGATCCGTAGACATTGCTTTTCAGACGCTCACGCCCACACAAGTCAAGAATGTTGAAGCCAATGCTAAGCAAAATGGTTGGAAGATAGCTTCAGGACAGGGAGCAACAATTCTCTATCTGGTTTTGAATACGCAGCAATCACCACTCAATGATGTGCGCGTCCGGCAAGCTCTTGCGGCAGCGATCGATCGCCCATTGCTCGAATCACGAATATTTTTTAATCAACGCGCCCCACTCTATAGTTTAGTTCCTAGTGCTTTTGCGGACTCTAAGCCTGTATTTGAGCAAAAATATGGCGACAATGGCAACAGCAAACTCGCAAGGCAACTACTACAAGAAGCAGGATATTCTGACGATAAACCTGCTCAAGTCACGATTTGGTATCCACCAAAATATGGTGGCAATGGCGATCTTGTGGCAAGTACTCTCCGTGCTTCTATTCAGAAAAATGTCGGTAGAATTCTGCAAGTCAAGACAGAACGGGTGGAAAATGCAGTGGGCTATGCATTTATTGACAAAGGTGTATATCCCAGCTATTTGCTAGACTGGACTCCAGATATTCTCGATCCCGATAACTACATCAAGCCATTCCTCGATTGTGAAGAAGCGGAAGGCGATCGCTGTAAAAAAGGTGGTAGTCAGTTCCAAGGCTCGTTTTATCACAATCCAAAAATGAATGAATTAATTGCTAATCAGCGTAAAGAGCGTGATGCAGCAAAGCGATCGCAAATTTTGCAACAAATTCAAGACCTGTTAGCTCAAGATGTTCCATTCATTCCTCTCTGGCAAAACAAAGAATATGCCTTTGCTCAAAAAGGAGTCGAGGGAGTCAAAATCGAACCTAACCAACAGCTTCCCTATTGGAATATTTCCAAGTCATGACAGCCAGTGTAAGGCGGTGCTTTACGCTGCTGCCTTACATTAAAACGGCGACAGCTATAATGCCCGAAACTAATCCATAAAAAAGCCTCGCAATGCGAGGCTTTTTTTATGGACTAGTTTCGCTAACCGATAATTGATAATTTGCGCGATCGCCATTTGCCGTACCGACCCAAATTTCATATTGTCCCGATACCCAAGCACCTGACAATTCAGGACTCTTACCACTGCGACAATAGATCCCATCAGGACCTTTGACCAATAAAGACAAGTTGCGATCACCCGATACACTCAAGCTTAAAAAACCAAAATTTTTCAAGATTGTTAAAGTGTGGTTGGGAGATTGATCAGCTAATCCTTGACATGAACCATTAGCTTTACTGGTAGCGATCACTTGCAAAGGCACATCTCCCCCTCCCTTACCATAATAAACTTGAGGATCGGGAGTAAATCTTGGCGAGATTGGCTTAAGCGTTTCTTGGCTCATGACTGGAGCAACAGATAACAAAATAGGTGCTAAAGCAACTCCCAGTAAAGTAATTGGCTGTTTCAAGAATTTCATTTTTGAACTATTTCACTCAAAGACAAAGTATAACTAAAAGATTGATTGACGTTTTTAGAACCAACCCAAATTTGATAAGTACCTCTAGGTAAGCGTCGATTGGCTTGTGGATAACGCCCACCCGACTCATCATCGGCACAAATCACAATGCCATTAGGTCCTTTTACTAGCATGGTTGGGTCATCATTAACATTATTGGTATAAACCAAGAGATCCAGCAAAGGAAAAGTTTCGTTCAAAGTAATCGTGTGATTTGGTTCAGTGTTTGCAAAACCACGACAATTATCCGCAATTCCCGCTAGACTCGCAAGACTAACATTCCCCCCTCCATTACCTTGCAACTTTTCAGGATCTGGTCGAAAATTGCGATCTAGCGCGATCGCGCGTTGAGCAAAACTAGGAGCAGCGATCGCCAAAGTTGCGGCAATTCCTACCAAGGCTCCCCAGCCTAGATTAGCCATATTCACTTGGCAATTCTTATAAATGTCCATACTTGACTCCATTGAGGTCTAGTTACATTAACTTAAATGCACTAATTTGGTACTTGCTGTATTTTCAGGCTTTACTTCAAGGATGCACTGTACTAAACATCAGGACAAAATAGCAGTAATTTTGTTCCCAATCTCATTCTTTTAACAATTGCAATGCTATTTAGAAAAAAAGTTAGCGATCACAAACCAAAACCAGAAGATGAGTTGTGGGGCAAAGCCCCACAACTCATCTTCTGGTTTTATGTCCTGAGCAAAACTTGGTTTGCTATAGAACTATTGTAACAAAATATTAAGTTATTGCTGTCATAACGGCATGACTCCTTGACAGCACAAAATTCTCCCTGTACCTTAGTTGCATACCCGGGTATTCACTGTTCTTAACCACTATGCAAGACAAGCAAAAGGTAACTTTTTATCTCCCCGAACGACTACATCAGCAGCTTAAGATTCGCTCTGCTATTGATGGTGATTCGATGTCAGACTTGGCAGAAAAGGCAATTAGCTTTTACCTATCCCACGCTGACATTGTTGAGTCTTCAGGCATCGGGCATACTCATCAAACTTATAACTGTCCAAGCTGTTCTCAGACAGTCGTAATCCGTAATGGTGACTTGCTAGCCATCGGCGGCAATCGTACTCAGACTTTACCTGTAACTGTTGGCAAGGCTGACAGCGCAGGTGAAGAACTAGTATCCATTAACTGAATTTCTAGATTCTAGATTATTAATTTTATCTGTAGACAAGGTGAGGATGGAGGTGTAAACCTCTGTATTACTATATGCAAGAACAACTTAGCATTTTAATTCAAGCCCAATATCCCTTGATCTACCTCAACACCCCAGAGGAAGAAAGAGCAGAACGGGCGATCGCTACCATCTCCCAACTCAAACCAGTACGTCGCGTCTTTGTATGGACTTCGACTCGTGGCATTGTTGAGCATGGTCAAGCGACAGCAGCAGCCCAACACAACACCGAGTCAATCCAAGCAGCTTTGCAATGGGTTATCCGTGCTGATCAAAAAGATCCTGCTATTTACATCTTTAAAGACGCACATCCTTTCTTTGATCATCCAGTAGCTGTTAGATTCTTACGTGATGCAGTGGCTAACTTTAAGGGCACTCAAAAAACTATCATTTTGATGTCGCCTATCCAAGTAATCCCTGTTGAATTAGAGAAAGACATCGTTGTACTTGATTTTCCTCTGCCAGATATTAAAGCGATCGAAGAAGTTCTCGATCAGCAACTAAGTCAAATTCGCACCAAGAAAATATCTTCAGAAACTCGCGAAAAGCTTGTCAGGGCAGCACTAGGGCTTACTCAAGATGAAGCTGAAAAAGTTTATCGCAAAGCCCAAGTCACCAGTGGTCGTCTCACCGAAGAAGAAGTCGCAATTGTCCTTTCCGAAAAGCAACAACTGATTCGGCGTAATGGCATTCTCGAATATATCGAAGATGAAGAAGATTTAGATGCAGTTGGGGGACTAGAAGAGTTAAAGCACTGGTTGCAACAGCGATCGAATGCCTTTAGCCAAAGAGCCAGAAACTATGGATTACCCCAACCCAAAGGAATGCTGATTCTCGGTGTCCCTGGTTGTGGAAAATCCTTAATTGCCAAGACTACGGCTCGACTATGGTCGCTGCCACTCATTCGCCTTGATATGGGTCGCGTTTATGATGGTTCCACTGTAGGTAAGTCAGAGGCAAATTTACGCAATGCCCTCAAAGTTGCCGAATCGATTTCACCAATGATTCTATTTATTGATGAACTCGATAAAGCTTTTGCTGGCGGGGCAGGTTCGGCAGATTCTGATGGTGGTACATCATCACGAATCTTTGGTACGTTCCTGACATGGATGCAGGAAAAGAAATCGCCTGTATTTGTTATGGCAACTGCCAATCGTATCGAAAAATTACCGGGGGAATTTCTGCGGAAGGGGCGGTTTGACGAGCTATTCTTCGTTGATTTGCCTAATTCTGAAGAGCGGAGAGATATCTTCCGAATTCATTTACGGAAGCGTCGTCCAGATTTAGAAAGGTTCGATCTTGAGCAGCTATCGAAAGTGAGCGATGGTTTTTCGGGGGCAGAGATCGAGCAATCGGTAATTGCCGCTATGTATGAAGCTTTTGCCCAAGATCGGGAGTTTACACAGCTAGACATCATTTCGGCTGTGAAATCCACAACTCCCCTTTCACGCACGATGACTGAGCAGGTTGCTGCTCTGCGTGACTGGGCAAGGATGCGGGCAAGACCCGCCGCCACCTCTGTCGCTGAATATCAGCGTATGGAGTTTTAATAAGCTTAGTCCTGCTGTTTCGTAGTCAGCAGGTTTAAGGCTAGATTATAAAGAATGTCTTATCAAAAGACAGTCGATCTAGCAGCTAACATAGGAGGAAGAACCACCAACACTCTTATGTCTCACGTTTGAGTCAACCGTCAAGTTCACTATTGAATTAACAATTGTTTACAGGAGCAAGACTATTATGTCTCATTTCAGCACACTTCGCACAAAAATTACTGATGCCGAAGTCCTCAAGTCGTCCTTGCGCGATCTAGGTATCAGTGTTAACACAGAAGCTGATGTTCGTGGCTATAATAGCCAACGCATTCGTGCCGACATCGTGGCAACTCTTGAAGGTGATTATGATTTGGGTTGGTCGCGTAATGCCGACGGTTCTTTTGATCTAATCGCTGATCTCTGGGGTGTTGCGAAAAAGCACAATCAGACTGAACTGATCAATTCGATCAACCAAAAGTATGCAGTGAATAAGGCTCTAGCCGAAGTGAAGCGTCCTGGTCTAAGCAATGCCAACGTCAAACTCGTCTTGCAGTAAGGTGTCGAATCTTGCGAGTTAAATATGCAAAAAACGGGCTAGTCATATCTTTGGCTAGCCCATTTTTTGTTTTCTAGCTTCACATTTCTCGTTTTTAAATGTAAAATAATAATACATAATACGAGCTAACGTCGCCCCAATGGAAATTGCGATCGCCCTCTTGCAACATTACAGTTTCGATCTTGGTGGCTATACCATCAATGATTTAACCCGTGAGTGGAGCAGGTTTAAGCCTGAGTGGGTGCGTCAAGCAGTAATCGAAGCATTGTTTCAAGGAAGATATAAAGCTATTTCTGTGAGCCAGATTTTGCAGTTATGGGAACGTAAGGGGGAAACAAACTGTCGTTACAATCGTGAGTTTGAGCGATTGGTGTGTGGGGATGTAGCGGTAATTTATGAAGATCGCATTTACTATACACCGCCTCGAACTTCTGCTTGTGAATTCCTGATTACTGAAATAGCTCCCTTTGTTCCAGCAAAAGAAACTGCCTCCCCTATTTCGTTTACTTGTCGTTCTAAGATTGCAGGTATTCCGATCGCACCAAAGCCTCAACCTAAGCAGCAAAGATGTCCTGATCGTATTGTTCCCATTCCATCAGGAACGACTAAATCTACACAGGCTTATCCGCTCAATCAAAAAGTAGAATATTCAGAAGCCTATCGATCTGCCTATGAGAATATGACTCTGTTGGCAGAGACTTCAATATTTGTCGATAAGTTGCGGTCAATGTGTAGTGATCGCCTAGTTTTACATGTCCCTGAATTTGTCGCCGAGCAGGAAAAAGTAGAATTCACGGCTGATAATTAGCCAAACTATAAATGTGGAGTGGGTCGTTCGAGTAGCTGTCGGACTTATTATCTGTTGTATTTCCCTATAAATTGCAGTTTCTCGCTAAAGTGGATAAGCATAACACCTCCAAACCATCAAGAAATTGTGAGGAATTTTGGCTTGCTTTCAAAAATTCCTATAATTTATGTTTATGAAATCAACTCCATTTATTCCCTTAGCCGTATTTATCCTTACCCTTGCCCTGATCGGTTGGGGATACATCCGATCACGCAAATTTGGCAAACTCGGACTCCTTTCTTGGCTCCAATTTGTAGCCCTGATGTCACCTTGGTTAGTTTACTTTGGCTTGTTTGTTTCAGGTGTTTTTATTAATTTCACAACGCTATTATTTTTATTACTTGGTTCAACGATTGCCTATGTATCGATCGGCAATCAATTGCGGAAGGTGGCTACTGCTGAAAGAGCAGAGATCGAACAGAAACTAAAAAGAGATCTTGAAGCCAGTAGAGATCGCACTAATGTGCCGAGCGACGTAGTCAATAATAAGTCCCAAAATCAACCTGTAAATTCCCCTATTGCTGTAGCCATGTCTCAGGGGAAGACACAGCTAAAACTGTTTAAGGCTATGCCCCCCGAAGACCTAAAACTAATACAGGGGATTTTTGGGATTGAAACCTATTACCTCACTGAGACGGTTCCCTATCAAGAGGGTGTGATTTTTAAAGGTAATTTACGTGGTGAGCCTGATGTTGTTCATGATCGCCTAGCGGGCTCTTTGCGTGATCGACTTGGTGATAAGTACAATCTGTTTTTGGTAGAAGGTCAAGACCGCAGACCTGTGGTGATTGTGCTGCCCCATCGAGATATTGGTATTGATAATGACACGATTCCGCAAAGAGTTTTGATTGCGGTATTGATTTTTGCCAATGCCTACACAGCATTGAGCTTAGGCGCACAGGTTGCAGGTATTCCCAACGCCCAGACTGCTCAAGACTATTTAGCAGGATTGCCCTTTGCTCTTGGTATTGCCTTGATTTTGGTGGTACGTGAATTGGCGATGCGATTTATGGCTAATAAATATAAGGTCAAGCTGAGTATGCCATTTCTCTTACCTTCATCGCAGTTAGGCTCCTTTGGTGCGTTTAGTCGCATTTTTTCACCCTTACCCAATCGTTTGGCTCTTTTTGATATTGCGATCGCCCCAGCAGTTACCAGTGGCTTGTTATCTTTGATCATTCTGATTACTGGTTTATATCTATCGGCGATTGGCATGGGCAGTGTGGAGATTCCGAGTCAGATTTTCCAAGCTTCCGTATTAGCAGGAACTCTTGCGAAGCTATTTCTCGGTGATGCTCTCCATAATAATTTGATCTCAATTCATCCTCTAGTAATTTTGGGTTGGCTTGGCTCTGCGATTACGGCTCTAAACTTGATGCCTGCGGGACAGTTAGATGGTGGTCGTATTGTCCAATCCGTTTATGGTCGTAGGGTCGCCAGTTGGACGACGGTACTAACGCTAATTTTCTTGGTAATTGCCACAGTGATTAATCCCCTTGCGCTATATTGGGGCGGCATTGTCTTAATTCTCTTGCGAGATCTAGAACGTCCAATGCTGAATGAATTGTCAGAATTAGATGGCGATCGCGAGGCTTTAGGGGTTGTAGCTTTGTTTTGGATGGTGGTGACTTTATTACCGCTTACTTCTGGTGTAGCGGAAAGGCTTGGCATCGGTAGTGGCGGTGGTCTAATTCCTTAAAAAATAAGCGCTCCCAAAGGGAGCGCTTATTTTTTGAATTATCGAACTCACGCTAAATAGGCATGAGTTAATAAAATACTCAAAAAAATTTATTTAGTTAATTCTATTTCATGATCACTTAAATGGGTCACAAATCTGGGTGTAAATCTGACTTCATAGGGATAGTTGGGGCTGATCGGACGACCATGCCACTCTGTATGTATACGCACAATTTCTCCTTCTAGTCCTGTAATATCAAAGGACTTACCTTTGTGTTCAGGATGGTGAAAGACACTGAGTTGTGTCTTTACACGAACGTGATCGCCAACCTTCATAAATTCTGATGTATCCCAATGTAAACGATATTTCTCTATTATCGCTTGTTGAGGTTGTCAATGCCAATTAATAAAATTCAATGCTTTGCATCATATTTTTACAACCATTTTTATAGCAGTGGGACTTACGCAAACCGAATGGGTAGTCATGCAACACAATTACATTGTTTGCTCGCAAAGCATGGTATTCAGCTATTCTGCAACTGGAAAAACCACCTCTAACTTTGGTGCATGTCCCCAAAATGCCTCTAGGTCGTAATATTCACGTTCAGTTGCCATCATCGCATGGACAATTACATCACCATAGTCCAACAAAATCCATGTGCCATCCTGCTCACCTGCGATATTTCTAGGCTTACGTCCAAATTTTTCGGCGATCGCTTCTACGGTTGCAGTAGCGATCGCTCGTACCTGTGTCTTAGAAAATCCAGAGGAAATAACAAAATACTCTGCCAAACTAGAAACTTCACCAATCGCTAGCAAAACGATATTCTCTCCCTTACGGTCATCCGCAGCGATTGCCGCCGCCTTAGCGATTTGATAGCTTTGTTCTTGTTCTCTTTCACTAAGTATGAGGTTGGAGGAGGTAGGGATATCGGTGGCGATGGTCATGGTTGACAGATGTACTCCTAATAAATTACTTCAGCACTCTTATATTGTAACTTGATTACCAATCAAGGCGACATGATGCTCTACAGATAGATTATGTGACAAAGCCACACAATCTATCTGTCATTAAATTTTTTCTGTAATAAAAATCTTCGCGGCTGCCCCAATAGCCAATAATTGAAAACACCTTCTTGATCATGGATACGATAGCCAATCTCATCATACAGATTAAGCGCTGGATGGTTATCCTCTAGCACATGCATATACAATCGCGAAAATCCCCATTGTTTTACGGTTTGCTCGGCAGCACAGAGCAGTTGCTTTGCCACGCCTCGTCGTCGCCATTGTGGATGCACTGCCAAATTAAAAATATAGGGATATTGCTGCATGGTGCGCCCTAGCCAAAAGCTACGATGAGATTTTGTTGGTACATAGCGCATACAAATTTCTAGGGAAGCAATCGCTTGGGACTTGTTAGCTGAATGAGTAGCGACAAGACAGGCATAGCAAGGTGCTTGCTCACTAAAGCGACTATTAAGATCGAGCATAATTCCATAGCGCAACAGTGGAGAGACTAAATCCCTAAAGTAGCGCAGCAGAAAATTGACTTTGCGATCATGACTTCGATAAAAGCTTTCAGTCAAGATGTCTGACACATGACCAACATCCTTAGAATTAGCGAATCGAATGATAAATGAGGAGGATTGTCTTTGCACATTTAGCGCTAATGATTTAGCAATAATAGTTTGGCAATCATGGTCTTGCGATCATTATCTAGCGATAATAACTTAAGTACATTAGCTAGCATTCAATCAAAAAATTTTAGTGCATACAATACTAAAGAATTTGGTGGATGCCAAGCACCTAAATTTGGCGATCGCAATGACCAATCTCGATAAATCCCTTGATAGCCATCACCAAAGCTCACACAAAATCCGACCACGCAAGCAATTTGGACAGCATTGGTTGCGGAGTGATGCAGTACTTAACAAAATTTTGCGGGCAGGACAACTACAACCAAGTGATCGCATTTTAGAAATTGGTCCAGGAACAGGTAATCTGACCCGTTTACTACTGCCCTTTGTGGAGTCATTGACGGCTGTAGAAATTGATCGCGATCTTTGCGAAAAGCTACGGCAAACGATGAAGCAGCCTAATTTTCAATTAATTGAAGCGAGCATTCTCGATATTCCCCTCCCCTCCCAAACTAATAAAGTTATTGCCAATATTCCCTATAACATCACAGGGGAAATCCTCAAAAAGCTATTAGGAACTCTTGCCGAACCAGTGCAGCAATTCGAGCAAATTGTTTTGCTAGTACAAAAGGAAATTGGCGATCGCCTTGCTGCCAAAGCAGGACACAAAGCTTACAATGCTCTCAGTGTCAAGATTCAATATCTTGCCGATTGTCAATTTATTTGTGATGTCCCTGCATCGGCATTCTATCCACCACCCAAGGTCAATTCTGCTGTAGTTCGCATCATTCCGCGCCCACAAATTACCCCCGCCAGTAATCCCAATTTCCTAGAAAGATTGCTCACCTTTGGGTTTGCCACGAAACGTAAGATGCTCCGCAATAATCTCATCTCAGAAATTGATCGCGATCACCTAGTTGACATTTTGGATGCAATGGAAATCAACGCACAGGTACGAGCCGAAGATCTCGATGTTGCCCAATGGATAGCCCTCAGCGAAGCCATTCTCAAAACAAAGGCATAATTATGTAAAAAGTTTTTTCTTTATTTTAACATTCCGAGTTCTGCCTGCAAAAAGTCGATAAATTGTTGAGCAGTGCGTCCTGACTGTCCGTTATTGCGCGTTGCCCATTGCAATGCTCGAAAATCAAGATCTTCAATTGGTAAGTTAATGCCTGCTCGTTTCGCGAAGTGATGCACAATTTTAAGATAAATTTCTTGATCTGCCTTGAGGAATGTCAAGGTTAAGCCAAAGCGGTCACTTAAAGACAATTTTTCTTGAACTGTATCCCAAGGATTGACCTCTTCGCTATTACTCAAGGTTTTGAGAGAGGGGCGATCGCTAAAGTATTCCCGCAATAGATGGCGACGATTAGAAGTGGCATAGACTAATAAGTTATTGGGCTGAGCCGAGAGATTGCCTTCCAAAACTACCTTGAGCGCCTTATAGTCCTCACTTTCTTCTTCAAAGGATAAATCATCAACAAAAATGATGAATTTCTGGGGTGCTTTTCGCAGGACTTCAGCAATGGTTGGTAAATCCTTAAGATCGTCCTTGGCAACCTCGACTAAACGTAAGCCGCGATCGCGATAGGCATAGAGCAGGGACTTGACCATTGAGGATTTGCCCGTACCACGACTTCCATAAAGCAGGACATGGAGAGCGTGATAACCAACGAGAAAGGCTTCTGTATTCTTGTAAAGTACTTGACGCTGTGATTCATAGCCAACAAGATCCGATAACAGCACCAGATCAGGATAGGCGATTCCCTCTAAATGCCCCTTGCGCCATCGGAAAGCCTCATATTCTGTGAATATACCTGTACCTGAATGCTTGTAATAATCGGCAAGTTCAGGTAACAGTTGCGTCCAATCATCGGTTGCTTGAAATTTGAGAATTAGTGATCGCTTAGATTCCGAAAGTTTTGATAGATCACTGGGAGACAGTTGCCATGCCACATGGTTATTGCTTGCAGGATTCACAAAATTAACCAATTTATCTCCACCCCACAAACTCATCTCTTCTAGAATTTTGAGATCATGCTTGACCGCAGAAATTAGGGACGTTGGCAGTTGTGAGAAATCTTGAACTTGAGCTAATTGACTAAACGGATTTTCAGAAGTCAAGATCTGCAAAATCACATAGTCGCGCCAGTTATAGCCTGTCGCTGCGATCGCTCGAAACCACTGACCATAGGCAAAGAGGTAACTAAGCTGGCGTGAACTATTTTCATGACCGTCTAAGACATAGTTTGCTAGAGACTTAAACAGTTTTTCGTAGGCTTCCCACGGCGCTTGATCCAAGACATTTTGATATAGCAATAGTGAAGCAATCCTTACCTGCTGCGTGTATATAAATTCCCTTGTTTCTTCAAGCATATTTCTCAAGTGCGTTTTGTGATTAGCAACGCTCACAAATAATCTCTAAACTCTTCCCATGTTATCCCTTTTTGGATGTAACAAGGCTGATTAGGTTTGTAGGGGGCAGTGAGGCGATCAATAGTAAGAATTTCCGCCTGATCAGGAATTACGGGAACATCAGGATCAAAAGCAGTTGATCGCACTAAAGAACTGGAAAACCCTTTAAAAATCATCACTTCATCGAGTTCATCAGCGACTTTTAATTTGACGAGCAGGACTTCCTTAGGATGTTGACTGCTATATACTTCTAGCTGTTGACCCTGATTTATTGACATAAATTTGTACACAAATTTGCACACATAATTGTTTAGCTTAAAGTACGAGTTGGAACTCAGTTTGCACCAAGCTTGTCAACAATGGCAAACAGTTCTAATTCTCTTCTTTGTGGTGTGGTGAAGCTATGCCACAAAAAATGGGATTCTTTTAAATTTAACTGATTTCTTATAGGTTATATAGGCTTTGTATATGCTAAACCCACGATCGCTAATTCAATCCTTACCAATTGCTATTCTGACATGGCAACTTATGAGTTTTACAGCGATCGCCCAAACCACCTTTGGGATCATAGGACAGGATGGTGATCGTGGTCGTGATGGTCGGAGTGGTCGCGATGGACAAGATCTGAAAATAGTCGGTGATGGTAAACCAGCCGCCTATGACCTGACAGGTACTATTGGTGAAGATGGCGAAGATGGAACCGCAGGGCGATCAGCTAGTAGTTGTGAGCAGCCCTATCGTCCCGCTAATTCCCTAATCGGTGCATCAGGTGGGCGTGGTGGTAATGGTGGTAATGGTGGACGTGGCGGCAATGGCGGCAATGTCACTATTTTTTATACAGATATTGCCAACCTAAAACAGCTTGAAATTCGCAATGCAGGCGGTAAAGGTGGCAGAAATGGACGTGGTGCCGTTAGTGGTAAGGGATGTGAATGTCGAGAGGCGGAATGGCGTGTTAAATATTGCAATGTGCAGATTGAGCGCCGCCCCTTTAGTGACTCTAAGGCAGCATGGCAATACTATTCCAGTGAAACAAGGATCTGCGGACGCTCCAGTGATGGATTTGACATTGATTTTGATCGCCTATTTTCTAAGACTTCTGAATATCGTCGAGATGACTGGTTATATCGACGAACTAATAAGGGGGTTTCGCGCTCAGACTACTATTCTTGTCAAAATGGGCGTGATGGCGAACCTAGTAGCAATGGACTTATTGGCGAGACAGGTAACTATGGCAAGTTAACACTGGTTCCGCGTTTGGATATTCCTGCGGAAATTACTAGCGATCGCGCACCACTTGCTGTAGCCTTGGGCAAAAAAGTGAACCTTATCAAAAATATTTGGGTGGAAAGAAGTGGACTATCGCGCTTACTCCGTCCTAGCTCCGATGTTGCTGACACATATACCTATCTCAAAGATACTGCCCGTTTATTTTATCGTTTTGAATGGGCGGCTATTGAATCTCCAACAGCTTTAGGAGTTGATCGCGTGGAAATCGGTGGTACGGTCAATGTTCGCAATGAAAATGCTGAAATTCAATATCAGTTACCAGGAACATTGGAATATCAAGTCATGCCTGCGAATAACACTGAAAATGTAGAACTAGTCAAGATTACGGGTGGATTTAATCCTGATCGCGTTAGTTCTTTTCAATTGCAAAGCATTTCAGGTGTAGGTACAGAAAATCAACTTGTCTTGAGCGATCGCGGTAAGGTGCGTGAACTGCTCAAGGAAACTCAAATTGAGGTGCAATGCCTGAGTAAGCAATCAGCAACGGGTGTAGTGGCTAGCGATTATGTCAAGCGCCGCACCGTCACCTTCAAAATTCCACCCAAACTTGCTCCCAGTGAAGGTGCGATCATTAATGATCATATCTACACCTTACCTGTGGGGCGTTATTGCTCACCTTGGCTGCGTGCAGATAATGAGGCGACCTTTGAGATTGCGATCGCTCAGACTACTAAAAGTGGCGTAAAGTACAATCAAATTCTCAAATCTAGTTTCGTGGTTGGTAAGTAATCAAAAAGTGCCACGCTTTGCGTGGCACTTCATAAATTCGGTAGTCATGCAATGTAATTGTGTTGCGGGCGCTTCGCGCCCGCAACACAATTACAAAAAAATTTACTTTGCAGCACTACTATAAATTCAAGATTGCGAAGGCGTAATCTCATAGGTCATAAAATCATGAGCAGGAATTGTATTAGCAAAAATCATCCTTGCCTCATTCACCAGATCCTCTAATAAAATCGCATTTCCGGGGGTATAGCGTGGACTGAAATGGGTCATGATTAATTGCTTTACATTCGCCAGAAGTGCTACTTGAGCCGCCATCGTACTAGTGGAATGCAAACGTTGAAAAGCCATCTCTGAATCTTGATGAGCAAAGGTTGATTCATGGATCAACACATCAGCATTTTGGGCAAGTTCTACAGAGCTATCGCAAAAAATTGTATCTGTGCAATAGGCAATCTTCCGCCCAACCTGAGGAGCGCCACAGAATTCTTTACCATCGATTTTGCGTCCATCGGGCAGATCAACAAGTTTACCCTGCTTCAGTTCCCCAAAAATTGGACCTACGGGAATATTCATAGCGATCGCCTTATCGACGTTAAACTTACCTGCGCGATCTCGTTCAACTAAGCGATAACCATGAGCAGTTACCTTATGCTTTAGGGGAGCTGTCATCACATAAAATTCGGAATCTTCCCAGACTATCCCCGTTTTTACCCGATGTACTTTGATTGAATAGGAGAGTCTTGTCTCGCTGTAGCGTAAACAAGCATCGAGATATTCCCCCAGTCCCGAAGGTCCATAAATATCAATATGACTGGCATGACCCGCCATGCCACAACTAGCTAATAGCCCTGGTAAACCAAAAATGTGATCTCCATGCATATGGGTGATGAAAATTTTTGTAATTTGGCTAATTTTTACATCACTTCTAAGCAATTGGTGCTGAGTTGCCTCGCCACAGTCGAGCAACCAAACTTCAGCACGTTGAGGTAAACGCACTGCCACACTAGAGACATTACGTCCGCGAGTGGGAACCCCCGAACTAGTACCGAGAAAGGTGATCTGCATATCTAGTCATCCACAAAAATCTCGATGCGCCGATTACTTTTGCTATTGCCTTCACCAGCACTACTTGCCAAAGGACGGGCTGCGCCATAACCTATGACTATCCAATAGTAGTTTTGTTCACCACGCAGTCTTGATAAATAATCTCTAACTGACGAAGCCTGTAAATAGGAAAGAGTGAGTGCATTTCCAGTAGCTGCATCCATATGTCCATTAATTCTCACCCGTTTGCCTTTGTCTAGGGGCAATTGCGCTGCCACTTCATCGAGCAATCGAAAACTTTCGGGACGGATACTTGCCTTATCCACATCAAACAGAGCATCGGATGAGAGCGTAAACTGTTGCTTCTTATAGTTTAAAAAGTTAAATGATGGTTGCCATACTAAATCTGGTCGGACTAAGGCGATCACTAAGCCCGTGAAAATTCCTGCGATCGCCCCTATACCTAAAACGGTACTCCTCAAAAGCAAAGTTACTATAGGGCGACCCGTTTGTTGCGAATTACCAGACGATTTATTCACAGGTTTACTGATTGATTTATCTGGAGTTGGTGAATTTGTCACAGCAACCACGCAATATCTTTAATGTCAGATCCACATAAGATCTACAACTGAGCATACGCTTAATTGTGGATCTCATACAAATCTAAAAGTAAGTTTTTTAGCTTTAACCATAGAAATTGTATATATGCTTTGTGGAAAGCGCACCACGAAGTGCTTTCCACAGAAGCAAAAACATACAAATGATTTAGGACTGCTATACAGCGCTTTGCGCTTACTCAAAGTACAGACATATTTTTGAAAGTGTTGCAAATTGCTACTTTCAAAAATATGTCTGTACTGCTCAATGCATCAATAGGGTATATAAAGAGTTCTCCAGTATAGAAATTTGTTTCCCAATCGAAGGCGGGGACACAATTCTCTGTCCATCGCTTGTTTGAAAAGCCCTACATTATCATTTTGGTAATTTTTTTAGTAATTGCGTTGTGGGCGCTTCGCGCCTGCAACACAATTACATTGCATGACTATCATTATTTTTTCTTGGTGTTAGAACTAACGGTTGTATCAATCAGTTCTAACTCATTGGCTCGAAATGACACAATCTTTTCCCAGTTACCACCACCAAAAATCACGGCAACTCGACCATCAGTGACACGTTGTACTTGACCTTGAAATCCATAGTAGGTGTCACCCTCATTGACAACCCGCACTGCTGAACCTGGAAAAATGATTGGCTGCATATTTTCTTGAAACTCTTTAGGTTTTGACTAAATTTATTTTATATCCTTTGTCGATTACCCTCTATTAGTTTTTGATAATGATTACCAGTTGGATTTGATAGAGAAAAGCTTTACAAAAGATTGTTCTCAGAACAAACATGTGTCCTTGCTTCTGAAGGTTTGTAGCAATGAAAAGATTTCTGGCTTCTTTCGCAATTATTGCGCCCAATGGCATACCTCTAAGATTTCCTCTCATTGATTGGTAATTTATTACAGTTTCCACAATTCTTTTCTGGGAGATTTTTTCTAGAGTCATCAAAATTGATAGATTTAGAAGCAGAAGGGATAGAATAGGATCTATGTTTACCATGTCTTAGCCTAATGTCAGACATATTTACAGTGGAAGCATTACCGATTTTGGCGATCGCACCAGCCCAACTTTTACGGGGAAACGGGATTTTATGGCAACTCCCCAAATATTTGTCACGCTATGGGAATAAAGCTCTAGTTATTGCTGGGGAAACCGCAAGTCAAGTTACTGCAAGCTATTTCCAAAATACTGATTGCGAAATTATCCATGCTCCAGCGATCGCGGATTGCAGTGATACAAATTTAGATATGCTGCGTCGCCTCGTGCTGCAAGAAAATCCCCATGTAATTGTGGGTATTGGTGGAGGCAAAGTCCTTGATACTGCGAAACTGGTCGCCCATCAATGCCAGCTACCGATTGTCACCGTACCTACTACTGGTGCAACCTGCGCCGCATGGACAGCTCTTAGTAATGTCTACGATGCTCATGGAGCATTTGATTATGATGTAACTCTTGATCGCTGTCCTGAAATGATGTTTGTGGACTATGACGTAATTGCGACCGCTCCGAAGCGCACCCTTGTTTCAGGCATTGGTGATGCGATCGCCAAGTGGTACGAGTCCTCGGTTAGTAGTGGCAGTAGCGAGAAAACGATGGTGATCGCGGCAGTCCAAGAGGCAAGAATCCTGCGCGATATTTTGTTTCAAAAGTCTGCGGAGGCGATCGCTAACCCTAACAGTCAAGCATGGCGCGAAGTAGTTGATGCGTCGGTTTGTTTGGCAGGAGCGATCGGTGGTATCGGTGGCGCAAATTGTCGCACGGTCGCTGCCCATGCGATTCATAATGCTTTAACGCATTTGCATCAAACTCACGGCACACTGCATGGCGAAAAAGTCGCCTATGGCATTTTGGTGCAGTTGCGCCTAGAGGAATGCCAAGGCAATCAACTCGCCGCATCATCTCGGCATCAATTGCTGAAGTTTTATCAAGAGATTGGCTTGCCGACTACCCTTACCGACCTTGGCTTAAGTGAAGTTACACTTGCGGAATTAGAGGAAATTGCGGCGATCGCTTGCCAGCCAAATTCAGATATTCACCGCTTACCCTTCACTGTTTCCCCCAGTCAAGTTCTTGCCGCGATGGTTTCTACTACCAGTCCCATTACCGCCATAGTTTAAGTCAAAAGCCTTATAGAAAATGAGCTTAAGCCCCTTGTTCTAAAAAATTAGCGAACACTGGGTAATTCAATTTCGATCGCTTGCTGTTGCATTTTTTTGAAAACGTTATAAAAGCCATTGGCACGAGATGGAGTAAGGCTGGCGACTAAACCAGTATCTTTAATAAAGTCGGGGGTGAGTAACTCAATTTCTTTTTGTGTTAAGCCACCCATACAGACCGATAGCAACCCGACAAATCCTTTACTAATCAACGCATCCGAGTCACCAGTAAATACAACTCGCTCGTTAGCATCTAGTTTCGCTACCACATATACCTGTGATACACATCCCTGCACTTTGTTCTCAGGGGTTTTGAGAGCTTCGGGAAATGCTTCTAGTTTCTTGCCATACAAAATCAGTTGTTCATAACGTTGCTTCGGATCGGAGAGCCTCTGAAATCGCTGGACAATGCGATCAATAGCTTCAGGTAGATGGGTCGGGCTTGACATTAGCTTTGGAAATATTTGGAGATTACTTTCAAGATTTAGACAGTTAATCTTAGAGCTATTCCAGTTTAAAGGATCTGATCACATCTTGTAATGAGAATGATCTAGCTACTTACAAGTGGTTATCGCATTTCTAGCGAAGTACAGGATTGTCTGAAAAGCCTCAATAAGCTTTAATTCGTAATTCCTAACTTTCCCCATGCTGCAAACATTGCTCGATCGCCCCATCGAGGCAATCCATACCATCCTGTAAGGACTCAATCCGACAGAGACGATCTCGTAATACTGCGGCTCCTGTAAAGCCCCTCGCATACCAAGTCATGTGTTTACGTGATTGCCTGATGCCACGGAGCCCTTTATAGTCCCATAGCCCTTGTAAATGCTCCTTGGCGACTTGCAAACATTCGATTGAAGAAGGGTCAGGCAAACGTTCACCTGTTTTAAAAAAATGATCAATCTGCCCCACTAAAAAAGGATAGCCCAAGGTTCCTCGCGAACACATCACACCATCGGCTCCCGTTTGCTCTAGACAGGCGATCGCCTTTTCCACTGAAAAAATATCACCATTGGCGATTACAGGAATCGTTAGCACCTCTTTCACCTTGCGAATCCATTCCCACTTGGCATCACCCGTGTAGCCCTGTGATCGCGTTCTGGCATGGACGGTGATCATCTTAGCTCCCGCATCCTCCATACGCTTAGCAAAGTCCAAAATCGTGATTTCGTTGTCATCCCAGCCGATGCGCGTTTTTACAGTCACAGGAATATCCACAGCTTTGACAACTGATCGCACAATTTGCGTTGCCAGTTCAGGTTGCCTTAGTAATGACGAGCCGCCTCCCTTTTTGGTGATTTTATTAACAGGGCAGCCCATATTAATGTCTACGGTGTCGGCTCCCTCTAATAACGCTTTTTGGGCAGCTTCAGCAAGAAAATCAGGACGACAATCAAATAACTGAATGCTAATAGGGGTTTCATAGCGGTCAATCTCCATTAACTTGGGCAAAGCTTTCATATGATGCAGATCCGTCGCGCTGATCATCTCCGTGTAGAGCATCGAGTCTGAAGCATAGCGCCGCACCAACCGCCGAAATACTAAATCCGTCACCCCTGATAAAGGCGATTGCAGCACCCGACTTTTGAGTGTGAAATTACCAATAGTTAAGGGTTTAGTGAATTTTTGCTGTAATTTAGATGTAGCCGAAATCATGTTCGTAAATTTTGCTTTCTTTGGCGCTATATACAAAGGTATAGTAATTCTAAATGGTTTAAGAGATTTGCTCCTTGGGCTAACGAGCCCTTTTGGCAATCCCCACAATCTCTAAATAATTTCGTCTTACCTTAAGCCTATACCTAAGGAATAAGGTTTATATATAAATTTAAGGAGAAAAAATTTGTCTAAAAAACATCCAGTTATTGCGGTAACAGGTTCATCAGGTGCTGGTACTAGTACCGTTAAGCGAGCTTTTGAGCATATTTTCCGTTTAGAAAATATCAAAGCGGCAGTTATTGAAGGTGATAGCTACCACAAATACAACCGCTTAGAAATGCGCGAAGCCATGAAACAAGCTGCATCGGAAGGTCGTAGCCTCAGCCACTTTGGTTTAAATGCCAATTTACTAGATAAGCTCGAAGCTCTGTTTCAAGAATATGGTGAAACTGGTGGTGGTCAAAGACGTTACTATCTGCACAGCACTGAAGAAGCCGAGTATCACAATGGACGCTTAGGTACAAACAATCAACCAGGTGAATTCACTCCTTGGGAAAGCATCGAACCTAATACCAATGTGCTTTTTTATGAAGGTTTGCATGGTGGTGTTGTTGCTGAAGGGATTAACCTTGCCCAATATGTCGATTTGTTAGTAGGTGTAGTTCCGATTGTAAACTTGGAATGGATTCAAAAAATTCATCGTGATAATGCTGAACGTGGTTATAGTGCTGAAGCGATTGTTGATACAATTTTGCGTCGGATGCCTGACTACGTAAACTATATTGCGCCTCAGTTCTCGAATACCCACATTAACTTTCAACGTGTTCCTACTGTTGATACTTCCAATCCATTCATTGCTCGTGATATTCCTACCCTTGATGAAAGCTTTGTAATTATCCACACCAATCGTGTCTTCCGTGAGAAGTTTCAAATTGACTTCCGTTATTTACTAGATATGATCCATGATTCCTTCATGTCTCGTCATACCACCTTGGTTGTCCCTGGGGGCAAAATGGGAATGGCGATGGAATTGATCCTCCAGCCATTGATCGATTCTCTCGTGGTTGAATCAAATAACTTACGCTAATAAAGCATAAGTTCGATAACTAACGTCAGTTTGGGTTAAGCTGGCAAATTTTAAAAGCCCAAAAGTAAAAGCCTTGCTAAGCAAGGCTTTTACTTTTGGGCTTTGAGAGAGGGTTTGCGTAGCAAACCCTCTCTCAAAGCCCGTTTCAAATTATCCCGAATTCGCGTTATTTTATCGTAGTAGGCAGTTCATGAGTTGCCCCTACGACAAAATGAGGATTTAAAGTCTTTGAGTGTAAGTTCAAATAAATCTAAGCAGACACTTGAATCTGTTTCATTAATTCTCTAAAGTTATTGCTATATAAGCGATAACTCAGGGGATGGGCAATTAGTCTGGCGGTACTGTGATACAACACTGCAATTTCAATCAGTCCGTTATCCTTTAAAGTTTTACCTGTTGAGACTAAATCAACGATCGCTTCCGCCATGCCTGTGATTGGTCCTAACTCGACGGATCCATAGAGGGGAATAATCTCAACGGGTAAGTCGATGCTGTCAAAGTATTCACGGGCGCAACCGACATATTTGGAGGCAATACGGCTATGGGGGGGTAGGTCTAGGGGCGATCGATAGCGACTCTCTCCTGAAACAGCAATTGACATCCGACAGCCACCAAATCCTAAGTCTAATAATTTGGCTACCTTTGGCGTTTTTTCCCGCAAGACATCTTCACCGACGATACCTGCTTGGGCTTGTCCATATTCAACATATACAGGTACATCCTGTGCTCTGACCAGTAATGCTCTCGCGGCTCCTGTGGGGTCTAAAATTTGCAGTTGACGATTTGTAGGATCAAGAAACCCACTAAAATCAAGTCCTACTCCTTGAAGTAATCGGATTGAATCTTTTAAAAGTGAGCCTTTGGGCAGTGCGAAAGTGAACATGGAATGGTTTACAACATTGGTCATAGTTCATTCTATATCTAGAGAGTAGCTACACTTCGCGTCTCAACTCTATTTTGGTGCTTGTGTCTTAAAAATTGAGCCAATCAAAAATCTGGCTAACCGTCAAATTTAAGTCAATTCCACTAAGTACGGGTACAGAATCCGAACCTTCTAAAATTTGAATGCGACGTTCAGGCAACACTAACAAAATATTCTCATCCTCAGTATCTAGTAACCAACCTAACTCCGTGCCATTGTCTACACAATGCAACAAATTAGCTATCACTTTATTTTGTCTCTGATCGGGAGAAAGTATCTCGATTACCCAATCAGGATGTATTTCAAAGCGGTTTGCTACTCGTCCTGAAGATTTACGGGGAATTCTCTCCCAACGAAATACTGAAATATCAGGAACAATCGATACTCCTCCAAAAGTACAGCGTAATTCCGAGAAAGCGTAGGCAATCTTTGGAGTTTCAACAACTTGGTTAATATTTGTACATAATTTAACTTGTAAGCGGCTGTGTTCTCCTTGAGGCATGACTTTTTGAATGATTTGTCCGTTAATAAATTCTGAAGCGGGTTTAGTCTCAGGTAGTTCTAGAAATGCTTCTAGGCTATGGGGGTTTGCTGCTGTGATGACCATGTATTTATCCCTTTACCTTTTTATTTTTAACTTTGCCTCCGAATGCCCTAAGTTAGGATCTGAAATAGTTCGACAAAAGCCCAGATTTAATTTGCTTTTTTACCATTTACTTTAAAACCAGACGTACACGGAATTGTGATAACTTAGAGTACTGCAAACAACATTTTAGAGATATTTTCGGCAACGAGCAAAACTCCAAGCTCCTCGAAATGTTGCCCTAGAGATCCCAAAACAAGCTTATTAATATGGCAGACATCACAACCCAACAAATTCAAGAGCTACGAGCCAGAACTGGCGCAGGTATCAAAGACTGCAAAACAGCCCTCATCGAGTCTGAAGGCGATTTCACCAAAGCAACCGAATATCTCAGACAAAAGGGCTTAGCCTCGGCTGTTAAAAAAGCAAGCCGTGCTGCCACCGAAGGTATCGTTCATAGCTATATCCACTTTGGTAGCCGCATTGGTGTTCTCGTCGAAGTTAATTGCGAAACTGACTTCGTAGCCCGTCGCGAAGAACTCAAAGAACTAGCTGATAGCGTAGCTAAGCAAATTGCTGCTAGTCCTAACGTAGAGTACGTGAGTGTCTCTGACATTCCTGCTAGCTTCGTTGAAAAAGAAAAGCAAATTGAAGCAGGCAAAGACGACCTTGCTAGCAAGCCAGCCGCCATCCGCGATAAAATCGTACTTGGTCGGATCGAAAAGCGACTCAAAGAGTTGTGCTTACTCGATCAGCCATATATTAAAGATCAAAGCATTACTGTTGACGAATTAGTTAAGCAAACTGGCGCAAAACTTAGCGAAAACGTCAAAGTGCGTCGCTTTGTGCGTTTTGTAGTTGGTGAAGAAACTGAAGCTGACAAGGCTGCTGAAGCACCTGCCGAAGCTCCAGCACCAGCACCAGTGGAAGCCGTAGCACCTAAAGAAGAAAAGAAAGAGAAAAAAGACGACAAGAAGAAAAAGAAATAAGGTTTGACTTCGCTCAGCCATTAGTCAAGCTAGCTAAGCGAAGTCGAAGCTGGAGTTTTTATTTGAAATATCTATACTTACGCGAACTATGGCAATGCTAATTAGCTATGTATAAACAACCTTAAACTCCAGAAACGTGGGTTGCCCGTCTAGCGGGCGACCCACGCTCAGTTTTTAGGGTTTAATTATGCATAGCTACTTATTGCGTATTGATCAAGACATTGTAGAAAAAAGCTATGACCAAAAATCGCGTAGTTTATCGGGAGTTCGGCACACCAGAAGAAGATACCGATGAGCATTTGGTGGACTTACCTCCACATCAACAAAATATTCGGATTCAGTCTAGTCGTCGCGGTCGTGGTGGTAAGACCGTAACTGAGATCACAGGTTTTCAAACTACACCCGAAAATCTTGCTCAGCTTACTAAACAGCTAAAAAATCAATGCGGTGCAGGTGGTACGGTAAAGGATCAAGCGATCGAGATTCAAGGCGATTGCGCTCAGAAAATATTGCAAATTTTGCTAGGCTTGGGCTACAAAGCCAAAGTAAGTGGCGGTAAGTAAAACATAAATTGCAGTGAAAAGAACTGCCATTTATGTTTTGCTAGCGTTTAGGATCAATTTCTAAACCCTATCATAATCAGTACTTATGAGACTTAACCGATCGCTCCCATACTTGACTTAACACGCCGATTAGAGGCAAAGTCAAAAAACAATCCTAATCAATAACTAATAAAGATTTGGGGAGTTTAGCGTATAGTTAATAGCATCGTAGAGCGCTGATCAAAAACTACTAAAAAATGTGACCTAAGTTTATTAATATAATAATCATAGAAAAATATTAATTATGCTAGGTATTTTCATTTAGAGATATCTTTGCGATAATCATAGAAATTTAATTATGGTTTTTTGTAAATAAATAGAGTCTTTATGATAAACAACTGGCTGGACTCGATCTGGCTGATTCCTTGCTATTCCCTGATAGGAGCGATGCTATCGATCATCTGGTTCCCCGCGATTACCCGCAAGACAGGACCAAGACCAGCAGGCTACGTCAATATCTTGATGACCTTCTTCTCCTTTCTTCATGCGATCGCTGCCTTGACCGTAGCTTGGGGAAAGCCAGCATACTCACTATCCTTTCCTTGGTTAGCAGTGGGCGGGCTAAACTTTACCATTGACCTCCAGATTTCTGATCTGAATATTGGCGCGATCGTGTTGGTTGCAGGCATTAATCTTCTCGCTCAGATTTATGCAGTGGGTTACATGGAAATGGATTGGGGCTGGGGCAGATTCTTTGCTTTACTCGCACTCTTTGAAGCAGGGATGTGTTCTTTAGTTCTTTGTAATTCCCTATTTTTCAGCTACGTCATTCTTGAAATCCTGACGCTAGGAACCTACTTGCTAGTTGGTATTTGGTATAACCAATCTCTCGTAGTAACTGGTGCAAGGGATGCCTTTTTAACTAAGCGCGTTGGCGATTTATTCCTTTTAATGGGTGTAGTCGGTTTATTCCCCCTCACAGGTACTTGGAACTTTACCGAGCTAGCAGAATGGGCAAAGACCACCGATATCAATCCGATGACCATTTCGCTTGTGACCCTTGCATTGATCGTTGGTCCTATGGGTAAATGTGCTCAATTCCCTTTACATCTCTGGCTAGACGAAGCGATGGAAGGACCTTTACCGAGTACCATCCTGCGTAATTCCGTAGTTGTAGCAACAGGTGCTTGGATCTTAGTTAAACTTCAGCCTCTCATTGCTATATCCCCTTTAACCCAGCAGGTAGTAATCGCCATTGGTGCAGCAACTGCTTTCGGTACAGTCTTAATCTCTATCGCTCAAATTGATATCAAGCGATCGCTATCCTATTTGACCAGTGCCTTTATGGGACTGATCTTTATTGCCGTTGGTGTCAATGACATTCACAGTGCCTATACACTGATCTTGTCTCATGCCTTAGCGATCGCACTACTATTTATGGCGATCGGCAGCATTATCTCCAACGTAATTACCCAAGATTTGACTTTAAACGGTGGACTATGGAATCGTCGTCCCGTCTCTGGTCTGTGTTTCTTAGTCGGAACTCTTGGCTTGATTGCCTTCCCTCCCTTTGGTGGGTTCTGGGCGATGCTGGATTTGATTTCCGAACTTTGGCACAAGAACATCGCCCTCGCCGAACTCTTACTATTGATTAATGGACTAATTGCTTTCAGCTTAATGCGTGTATTCGGACTGATTTGGGGTGGTAAACCTAAGCAAATGACCGAAAGATCCGTAGAACCTCTATGGCTCATGGTTCTACCAATGACCTTTCTCGCGGGGATTGTTTTACACACACCACAAATGCTGACAGATTGGGGCATTATTCCTGACTTGGCAATCATCTTGAAACCTGAATCTTTGCTACTCCTAGGCTCAAGCAGCATGGGACTAGCCGCAGGTGCATATCTCTACCTCAATGAGAAAGTCAGTAAGCCAATTCAACTGCCTTGGCAAGATCTGCAACAGTTCTTTGCTTACGACTTTTACACATCCAAACTCTATAAAGTCACAATTGTGGGATTGGTAGATAGCGTCTCCCATGCGATGTCCTGGTTCGATCGCTTTTTCGTTGATGGAGTTGGCAACCTCTTTGGTCTTGCTACTCTATTCAGTGGTCAAAACCTACGCTACAGCACCTTTGGACAGTTACAACTCTATACGCTAACGATCATGGTTGGTATTGGCGTTCTTCTGTTGTTGCTATTCAATCAGACTCTTTAAATCTGGATCTTTCAATTGGATATAAAACTATGCTTAGTGCGTTAATTTGGCTACCAGTAATCGGAGCTTTAGCGATCACCTTACTACCCCAAAGTCAATCAAAAAAAGGCGCAATTATCGTTGCAAGTGCCATCCTTATCCTCGATGTGTTACTTCTCAAGCAATTTGATACTAATCTTGCGGCTTTCCAGCTATCTGAGAACCTACCTTGGCTAGAAAACATTGGCTTAAACTATAGCCTTGGAGTCGATGGACTGTCTCTGCCTCTAGTTGCTCTCAATGGATTACTTACTTGGTTGATTATTTGTTTTTGCGAAAACCAAATCAAGGAGCGCTTCAAGCTTTTCCAAGTATTAATGCTATTAATTCATGCGGGTGTGAGTGGAGCGATGCTCTCAACTAACACCCTCTTGTTTGTCCTGTTTTATGAATTAGTATTAATTCCTCTATATCTTATAATCGCAGTCTGGGGAGGCTTACAACGTAGCTATGCCGCTATGAAGTTTCTCATCTTCACCGCAGTCTCAGGCATACTCATATTAGCTGGCTTTTTGGCGTTAGGTTGGCTCACCGCTAATCCCACCCCAATTTTTGACTATTCCACCCTGCAAACCCTTTCCTTGCCCCTAGAAGTACAGATTACTTTGCTAGTAGTTCTGCTCTTAGGCTTCAGTATTAAGGCTCCCTTTGTGCCATTCCACAGTTGGTTGCCTGATACCTATGTGGAATCAGCAACTCCAACAGTAATGATGCTTGGTGGAATCGTTGCGAAACTAGGAACCTATGGTCTATTCCGTTTTTGTGTAGGTCTTTTCCCCGATGCTTGGGCACTGTTGGCTCCCTATATCGCGATCTGGGCAGGTTTAGGTGTCTTGTATGGCGCAATGGTGGCGATCTCTCAAAAAGATATCAAACGGATGGTAGCCTATAGCTCGATCGGTCATATGAGTTATATTCTCTTGGCTGCTGCCGCCGCAACACCTCTAAGCCTCATCGGTGGTATTGGTCAGATGGTTAGTCATGGATTAGTTCTTGCCCTATTGTTCTATCTAGTTGGCGTAATCGAAGAGAAGGTTGGAACCAGAGATTTAGATTTACTCAATGGATTGCTTAATCCCTTACGTGGTCTGCCAACTACAAGTGCTCTGTTGATTTTAGGTGGAATGGCGAGTGCAGGTATTCCTGGACTAGTTGGATTTATTGCTGAGTTTCTTGTCTTCCAAGGTACTTTTACCAAGTTCCCGATTCCGACGATCTTCTCGATCATTGGCACTGGTTTAACGGCTGTTTATTTCGTGATTTTGCTCAATCGAACCTGTTTTGGCAAATTGGATAATGCTACGGCTTACTATCCAAAAGTGAGTGGTCTCGAACAATTACCTGCCCTAATTTTGACTGGATTGATTATCTTCCTAGGAGTTCAACCTGTATGGCTAGTCAAATGGAGTGAAAAGGCTACCGTTAAGATTGCTGAGCAGTCCGAAAGTAAGCTCCTTGTTTCCCAAGTTCTAAACGAGTCCCTAACATCACCTCTGATCAAAAATTAATGCACTAATTTACCGTAAAGCTTTTAGGTCGCAATTTGTATAGTGCTTGATTAATATTAGGAAAGATAAAACTATGACAGCTACTTTAGTTCCACCAACCACACAACTACCTCCATCCAACCATCCCTATGCGGATGTCATCCATCGTCTAGAAGCAGGTGGCTCCATGCTCCCTGACACTCCCGAAAATCTAATGCAAATAATCGGACTCTATAAGGCTTATGCCGTACCGATGGATTTCTATTGGCGTGATTTGCTTTACATAGCGGAGCAGGTATTTCTAGAGCCACTGCCTGCATTTAAGTACTTTTTGCCTCAGGAATATCTCGATTTACGAAATCACTATGCAGGAGATGATGCTGATTGGCGCTTTTGGCGTGGTGAGGCGACGGCTCATCCTGAGTTGTTAGAGTTTATGTCTAAGGGAGAACTGAATACGAAAATTCCTAAACTCTTCCATCATCTCTATCACGATCGCATCAATATGGAGTTTGCCGAAGAATGTATGCGAGCAATGTTTTGGCATCGCAATATGGGGGGTGAACTAGAGCCGTACATGGATTCGGAGGAATATCGCCAAAATGCAGATCGTGCTATTCGCGCCTACTTCAAAAACAATCCGATCATGTTGGGGCTATATAAACTCTTTCCTGAGCTATTTTTAGAGCAATGCCGTCAATCCACCATGACCTCAGTTTTAGGACTGTTCTGGGAAATCATGGCTCCTGTATTTTTCGAGATGTCTGATGTTTACGACGAAGGTGGTTTTAAAGGTGTACCCGATGCGATGAATTTCTTGGTAAGTGGGATTTTTGCGATCGCTGGTCGTCCTATTTACCATCGTGTCAATATTCGAGGTGAGTGGTTTGAGATTGTGCCTAAATCTAAAGGATTCACTTGGTTGTATGAGGCAGCATTCCCCTATGTTGAAGCAGTGTTTTATCGCACTTCCCCTTTCCGTGGTACAAAGTCCTACAATGCTCAAGCGAATGAAGTTCCCAAAGATCAGAATGATTTCCACTACGGAATTTTATATGCAGACAAATTCCCCGTAGGTTCAGCAGGCATCCCACCAACCTTGTTACATCAAGATATGTATCATTTCTTACCTCAGTACCTAGTGGACTACTACAAGCAATTTTGTCGTGGTGAAGATGACACTTTGATTCAATTAGGCGTGAGTTTTCAGCGATCAATGTACAACGTTACCTCAGCCGTAATTCAAGCAGGTAGAGCCGCATTTCTCTATCCTCTTGATGATCCTAATCCTAAGCATCTCTTAGCCAATCGCCATTATTTTGAGGGACAACTAAATCGCTTCTGTAACCCCAAGTATGAAATGGATAAGGCTGCGAGAATTGGCATGGTTCAAGATCAAAACTATCGTTAATTACGCTAATTACGCTCAAACCCAAGAAATAACTATGACTACCATCGTTGATATCGCTGTTAATAATGAAGGCTTCTCTACTCTTGTTACCGCAGTATCGGCAGCAAGCTTAGTTGAAGCATTACAAAGTCCAGGTCCTTTTACGGTATTTGCTCCCAATGATGCAGCTTTCGCTAAATTACCTCCTGGCACTATTACGACCCTAGTGCAAAATATCCCTCAATTAGCCCGTATTCTCACCTACCATGTAGTTGCAGGCAAATACAAAAAAGAAGACTTAATTGGTGTAAAATCTCTAATTTCCCTTGAGGGTTCTCAAATTGATCTGGATATTTCTGAGGAAGGATTTGAAGCAAATAACGCAACGGTGATTGCTGCGGATATTGAGGCTGATAATGGCGTTATTCATGTAATTGATACAGTTATGCTGATGCGTCCCCATTGGTTTTATCCAATTATGGAGTCTGGTAAAGTCGGCGTATAGCGGTTTGAGTTCATCTGTGGCAAAATCAAACCTATTAGGACTTACGCAAAATGAACAAGGTTAGTCAAGCAATGTAATTGTGTTGTGGGCACGAAGCGCCCGCAACACAATTATTCAAAAAATTACTTTGCAGCACTACCTAACCAAGAACTCAAGTTCTTGGCTCAAAGCTAAAGTTAGCTAAAGCGGACTCAAGACCTTTTGTAGTCAACTTTTTGTAATATTAATGCCTAGCATTGATGTTTGACGATGGCATAAATTAAAAACTGGTGGCATAGTATGGCACTCAAAATTGGTAGGGTTGAGGTTGGGCTGAGGTTATTGCTTTCTTTCACAACTATAGCGATCGCCCATGGGTACTTAGGTAGTTACATCAGTACATTCATCACTGATCATAATTACCCGATCGCAAGTTTATTATTGGGTTTAGCCGTTGCGGGGATATTTGCCATACCTCAAAGTTTAGGCGGTCTATTAGCGGCGATCGCCTCGGTGATCATTGTTTATTGGCAAGCAGGGTTAATGCCTAGCCTCGTCACCTTGGGTGTATGTCTAGTATTGTACTGGTTAGGTTTTGCAGATCTGGGTTACAGTGCTAAACCTGACAAAAAACTTTCAATCATCGAAATTCTCTCGACAATAGTTACCTTTGCCCTCGCGATCGCCTTGACCATTTCCCTGTTGCAAATTCCATCAAGTTGGATTGCTAGTTTGGCGATCGGGTTACTCGCTGCGACGATCACCTTAATTGGTAAACAAATCCAGTACCTCGAATTAAGCACTATTAAAAATTTCATCATTTTGGGCATCCTTACAAGTAGCAGTCTGGCGATCGG
>JADBWH010000044.1 GCA_020404105.1 Pseudanabaena sp. M53BS1SP1A06MG
ATCGATTCTTCAAGGGCTTCAAGATGCTATTACTTATTTTCGCAATCATCATCACCAAATGCTCTATGTTGATGCCATTTCCTCTAATCTACCCATCGGCTCGGGGATCACCGAAACTGCTTGCAAAGTTATTATCAAGGCTCGACTAGGCTGTTCTGGCATGAAATGGAAAGATTGGGGTGCTTCTGTTGTTTTGGGCTTTAGAGCTTTGTCTTATACCAAGGGGCGTTGGCAGCAATTCTGGTCTAAAATCAGTCGCTATGGTTTCTCTCTCTAATTCCTACATCAAATTTTGGTCACACCCTTTTTATGGCTTCTCATCGAAAACATCGTAAGAAAATCTTCCGTATTGAGTTCTATGCCTCCATTATCGACTACGCTTCATAGAATTTTGTCAGTCAATCAGCACAATGTGCCTTATTCTTTAGCACCGGATGATTGTAGCGAGTTAGTTGCTATGCTGCATAACGATCTTTTTTGATTTTTAGTTCTGTGATACAACACTTTGCGCTTGCTCAAAAAACAGAAATATTTTTAAAAGTGTTGCTATGCAACACTTTTAAAAATATTTCTGTACTACTCAAAGCATCAATAAGCTGTAATGTAAATAGAAGAAGATCTCAAAAATTAATTGCTTTAATTGCTAAAGAATAACTCTAGGTTGTATTATGATTAGCTGGACTGAAAAAATAGGAGATTAATACTATGAGTCGCGTATGCCAATTGACAGGTAAAAAAGCTAATAATGCCGTATCGATTTCCTTCTCACACAAGCGCCATAAGCACTTACAACAGGTAAACTTACAAGATAAGAGAATTTGGTGGGAAGAAGGAAAGCGCTTTGTAAAATTACAAATTTCTACCAAAGCAATCAAAACTTTGCAAAAGAAGGGTCTAACTGCATTTGCTAAAGAAGCTGGTATTGATCTCCGCAAGTTCTAAATTTGCAAAGGGGTGCTTTGCACCCCTTCATAGCATCAGAGAATATGAATATTGGCATAATTGGACTGGGATTAATTGGTGGATCTTTGGGTTTAGATCTTCTCGCAGCAAATCAAGATTCTAAACAAGATACACAAATAAATTTACAAAAAAATAATTATGTATGGGGTGTCAGTCGCAATCCTGAAACCTGCAAACAAGCAGAGGCGATCGCTGCTGTAAATATTGCTAACACAAATATTGAGAATATACCCAATCTCATTTTGGCACAAACAGAGATTGTCGTCATCTGCACACCAATCTCATCAATTTTGCCAACTATTAAAGGAATAGCTTCCAAACTACCTAGGAATGTAACCTTTACGGATGTAGGTTCAGTTAAATCAGCAATAGTTGAACCCGCCTCAAAAACTTTTGCAGAATTTGGGCAAAGGTTTGTCGGTAGCCACCCTATGGCAGGTAATGCTTTTCAAGGGCTCTTAGCCGCCGAAAGAAATCTCTTTCAAAATCGACCCTGTGTCGTTACTCCTAGTGATGATCTAGAAGCACTAGAGAAAGTACGATCACTATGGCTATCTGTGGGTATGAATGTTATTGAATGTAGCCCAGAAGAGCATGATCGGGCTGTCGCGATGATTAGCCATGCGCCCGTAATGATTAGCGCCAGTTTAATTGCGGCTTGTCAAGAGGAAGATGATGCCAAGGTTTTAAAACTAGCACAAACTCTGGCAAGTTCGGGATTTCGTGATACCAGCCGTGTAGGTGGTGGCAATCCTGAACTGGGGCGACTCATGGCGGAATATAATCAAACAGCGATATTACGATCGCTCTATACCTATCAACAATCCTTGCAGCAAGTAATTAATTTAATTGAGTCCCAAGAATGGGACAAACTTGAGGCATTTTTAGCTAATACTCAGCGCGATCGTCTGTTTTATGTGGAGTAAAAATGATAATTGCATGATTTAACTGCATATATTGTCAAATCTAGAGTTTTCAGTTATATTAGCTATCAGGTTAAATAAACCTTTCGATGTTTGGCATCGAAATCCATTTGATAATAAACACTTAGACAACAGGAGGTGATGCCCATGCAATCAGATAGTAGTCAAGGTAAACGTATGGGTCTTCAGGCTTCCGAGCTGTGCGCTGGGGCTGTTCTGTAGGGTATCTAGTTAAATATCTCTAGTTCGCTAGTTTGATATACTAGTAGACCTGAGTTCCTTCCAGCAGCTGACCGTGACCTAAAGATCCTAAAGTATTCCAAAACAAGAAGGCTTAGCCATAGGTTGAGCCTTCTTATTTTTTATTAGGAGTTGTACTGCCAGAAATCAACAAGATATCATTTCACTCCAAATTCCGCTCGTAATGGAAGGGAAAAAATAATTACGAAAAAAGCCCAGGAAGCAAATACTAACGTTGGCAGGCAGGAGAAAAGAAATTCAAAATGTGAAGGCAAAGGGGAGACAAATTAACAACCTGAGTAAGTTCCTGAAAATAAACTAATTCTGCATCGGTTGTGAATTTGCCGATGCTAATTCGTAAGGCTCCTTCAATGAGGTTTGTGGGTAGGTTAATGGCTAGTAATACATGAGAGGCTGACTCAATTCCTACTGACATCATCCATTTCTTTATTTCTTCCATTAGATACATTAGGTATTAGGTGAGTTGGAACATCATCAATAGCCATGGATTCAAGGCTTTTTATTATTCCACCCGCAACATCTTGTAAATAAACATCTAAGTAGCTAGACATAAGTAAACTAAAAACCGAGAATTTTGTTCCGTCCGCTACGCGGGCGGAACAAAATCTGGTTTTTAGTTTTAATTAAGTTGAGCTACTTAGTACATAGCAGAGAAACTGATTTTCGGGACAAGGGAGCATCTCAATTAGGCACTGAGTAAAAATACTTGGGAGAATAGAAATAGCCATTGAGATAAGCACAACGATGTTTCAAAACTTGAGCAACATTATTTCTATGCCACTGAGCGCCAGAAATCTTGACCCGACGACCAATC